>JAQWJZ010000036.1 GCA_029248105.1 Flavobacteriales bacterium | reverse complement strand
GTGTTTGCTAACCATGAATTACCACTACTGATAGCGCTACCATCACCCCAGTCAATGGAATAATTACCGATGTCAACGTTAGACTGTAAGCTCAGAACGAAATCATTACCATCACAAACAATCCATTCTGGTGATGAACTTAGGTTTCCATCAAAGTCATAAAATTGAGGGTACTGAGAGTAGGAAATCTGAGTTAAAAGAAATACATACAGGAAAATAAATATCCTTTTTTTCATAGCTTTATAAAGATAGGCAAAATTCATAAAAATTACTCAATAATTGAAGGTTTTCATAATATTTCTAATTGAAATATTTTAAAATATTACTTTTGTGCTATTCAAAAAATAAACACATGACTTTAATCAAATCTATTTCTGGTATTAGAGGAACCATAGGCGGAAAAGTAGGGGAAGGGTTATCTCCTGTAGACGCAGTACGATTTAGCGCAGCTTATGGCACATGGATGCTAAAACGTTGTCAGAAAAAATCACCTGTAGTGGTGGTTGGTAGAGATGCTAGAATTTCTGGTGAAATGATTCGTCAGTTAGTGGTTAGTACTTTACAAGCCTTAGGAATAGATGTTTATGATTTAGGATTATCTACAACACCAACGGTCGAGTTAGCTGTACAAATGCAGAATGCCGATGGTGGTATAATACTTACAGCTAGTCACAATCCTAAACAATGGAATGCTTTAAAGTTACTTAACGAAAGGGGAGAATTCATTAATGCTGAAGATGGTGCTGAGGTATTGGCTATTGCCGAAGCTGATGATTATCATTTTGCTGAGGTTGATGATTTAGGGAGCTATACTTCAGACGATTCTTACATCCAAAAACATATTGACAGCGTAATTCAATTGAAGTGGGTAAATGTAGATGCTATTAAAGCGGCAAACTTTAACGTGGTTGTCGATGCCGTAAATTCAACAGGTGGTATTGCTGTTCCAGCACTTTTAGAAAGTTTAGGTGTGAGTTGCGTTCCTTTGTATTGTGAACCCAACGGTCATTTTCCTCACAATCCAGAGCCATTAGCTGAACACTTGACAGAGATATCAAAACTTGTAGTTGATAGTCATGCCGATTTTGGTATTGTTGTTGACCCTGATGTTGATAGATTAGCCATAGTCAATGAAGATGGCACTATGTTTGGTGAAGAATATACATTGGTTGCTTGTGCTGATTATATTTTATCTAAAGAAAAAGGAAATACGGTTTCAAATTTATCATCGTCAAGAGCTTTAAGAGAAGTCACTCACAAACATGGTGGTGAATACTTTTCATCGGCAGTTGGAGAAGTTAATGTAGTGAACCAAATGAAAGCTTGTAATGCAATTATTGGTGGTGAAGGTAATGGAGGGATTATTTATCCTAATTCGCACTATGGAAGAGATTCTATTGTCGGCATTGCTTTATTTTTATCATTACTAGCTGAAAAGAAAATGAAGTGTTCTGAATTACGAGCTTCTTACCCTAGCTTTTTCATGTCAAAAAATAAAATTCAACTGACACCAGAAATAGATGTAGATATGATTTTGTCCGAAATGTCTAAAAAGTATGCTCATGAAGATGTAACCACCATCGACGGTGTGAAGATTGATTTTGCTGAAGAGTGGGTACACCTGAGAAAGTCAAATACAGAGCCTATTATTCGTATTTATACTGAGAGTGGAAGTAAAGCTGGTGCAGATAAATTGGCAGAGCGTTTTATGAAAGAAATTAAAGAATTGACTATATAATTAAGCTATGAAAGTTTATTTAGATAATGCTGCAACAACACCTATAGATCAAGAGGTTTTAGAAGTTATGATTCCAATTCTCCAAGATGGTTTTGGAAATCCTTCATCTATACATTCTTTTGGTAGAGTTTCTCGTTCGCTCATTGAAAGAGCTAGAAAAAATGTTGCAAAACATTTAAATTGTACTCCCGGAGAAATATTTTTCACCTCAGGAGGTACAGAAGCCGATAATATGGCTATTCGGTGCGGTATGGTCGATTTAGGTATAAATCATGCCATCACTAGCAAAATTGAGCACCATGCTGTTGGTCATACTTTAGAAGATTTAGCGTCTAAAGGAATGATAAAACTGTCCTACGTTGATTTAGATGAGAAAGGAAACGTTGATTTATCCCATCTAGATGAATTATTGAAAACTAATAATAGAAGCTTTGTTTCTCTAATGCACGCCAATAACGAAATTGGCAACCTATTAGATATTCATGCTGTCGGAGAACTATGTCAGTCATACGACGCTATTTTTCATTCCGACACTGTTCAGACCATGGCTCATTACACATTTGACTTAGAAAATTTAAACATACAATTTATAACCGGTGCAGCACATAAATTCCATGGCCCAAAAGGAAATGGCTTTTTGTATATCAATAGTGATGTAAAAATAAATCCTTTTATATCAGGTGGTGGGCAAGAGAGAAATATGCGTGCTGGTACAGAAAATGTATACGGCATAGTAGGGCTTTCTAAAGCTATGGATGTTTCTTACAGAGACTTGCAAGAACACAGAAAACACATTGAGGGACTTAAAATACGAATGATTAAAGGCCTGAAAGAGGCTATTCCTGGAGTTGAATTTAATGGCGAGAGTGATCAATTAGAAAAATCCCTTTACACGGTTTTAAATGTTCTATTTCCGCAAACAGAAATTGCAGAAATGTTATTTTATAACTTAGATATAATGGGCATAGCTTCGTCTGGTGGTAGTGCTTGTTCTTCTGGTAGCAACTTGGGTTCTCATGTACTAAGAGGTATAGGTGTCGATATGAACCGTCCATCACTACGATTTTCTTTTAGCAAATACAATACACAAGAGGAGATTGATTATACGGTAAGTCAGTTAAAATCTTTATTGAGCTGATTATAGGTTTTTAATCGTTTTACAAAATACGAATACACTACACTTTTAGGGAATAGTTTAGCTTGGTAACTTGGTGGTCGTTTCTTTTTAAAAGACTTCAAAAAAGTGTAATATACTATATGTGCTTTTAAGATAGAAAATACATGAAGTGGCTTCCCATTTAAGATAAACTTAACAGCTGATAACCCATCTAGAATCATACGTTTAAAAAGTATACTGAAACGATTTTCTGGATTAAGATTCTTATATAACATTAGTAGGTTATTCCTGTAGTTGAGATAAGTTTTAAAAGTACTACCACTATTTAATGTACCGCCGCCTACGTGATAAACTGTTGACTTAGGTTCGCACATAATTTTATAACCTTTATTTTTGAGTCTCCAACATAGATCAATCTCTTCCATATGAGCAAAGAAATCCCAATCAAAGCCACCGATTTCGTAAAAAGCTTCTGAGCGTAAGAACAAACAAGCACCACTTGCCCAAAATACTTCAATAGCATCGTCATATTGCCCTTTATCTTTTTCTAAGGTATCAAAAACTCTTCCTCTACAAAAGGGGAAGCCATATTTATCTAAATGTCCGCCACAAGCGCCAGCATATTCAAAGCTACTTTTATCATCGTATTTTTTGATTTTGGGTTGACAAGCAGCAATGGTTTTGTCGTTATCCATTAAATGGATAATAGGGGAGATCCAATTCTCAGAAACCTCCACATCTGAATTTAGAAGAACATAATATTCGGCTTCAATGCGTTGAAGAGCATTATTATATCCTCCTGCGTAACCGTCATTACTTTTGTTTTGAACTAACTTCACATTTGGAAAGTTAGTTTTTACATAATTTACAGAATCGTCAGTAGATGCATTGTCTGCAACATATACTTGAGCATCACTACTTTTAAGAACGACATCAGCCAAGAATTTCTCAAGCCAATGAACACCGTTGTAGTTTAGTATAACGACTGCTACTTTTGTTGGTGTTTCCATCTTCTATGCGACCACAGCCAATAGGCTGGATTTTTATTAATATTATTTTCTAAAATTTGGGAATGTAAGCGTGTAATTTCTCCATCTGTAAGATCCTTTGGGGAATCTGTTATGAGTTCAAAATCAATTTTATAATTGGCACGACTTAAAGGGGTGACATGAGCGAAAAAAATAGGACAATCCATTTTTTTAGCTAATTTCTCTGTACCCAAAAATACAGGAGTTTTTTGATTTAAAAAACTAATCCAATGATTCAATTCATCTGCCGAGGGTGTTTGGTCGGATATAACGCCTATTACTCTTGGCTTTTCGCCTTTTTTTAAAAGGTAGCGTACACTTTCTTTCATACTAACTAAAGTAGCTCCAAACTGAGAGCGTAATTGCAATACTTTTTCATTCCAAAAACGTGATGATAGGGGTTTGTATATGCCAACCATTTCACCATTAAAATGTAATGATGATGCCAGTAGTCCCCATTCCCAGTTTCCGTAGTGTCCTAAAACAATTATGACATCTTTTTTTTGCTTTAGATATGAATTTATAAGAGTATCATTTTTAAATACATATCTTTTTTTGAGTTCTTTTTTTGAAAGATGAAATAGCTTTATTGATTCTGCTAATAGTTGACCGAAGTAGATGTAGAATTGGGACTTTATTTCACGCCTTGTTTTATTGTCTTTTTCGGGGTATGCATTTTTTAGGTTCTTGTCGATCACCTGTTTTCTATATCCTAATAGTCTGAGTAATACCGTAAATTTTACACCAATAATATTTATTAGCCACATGGGTAGGCGAGCATATAACTTTAGAATTATAAAGATTAAGTTGTTCAATTCGTATTAGTTAGGATTAGTGTAATAATCGATAGGTGATTTTTTTCCTTCATCAAAATCGTCATAATAATTTTCTTCGAATCGATTTAGCCAATCTTTGTCATTTATTTCTCCAAACTTATTGGTATAAACTAATCGGTATTCATTAGGCATTCTATCATTGGAGAAAATAAATTTCACATCTCTTTCGGAACCAATATTGTAATAATGCCAAACCTCAAAAGGTTGAAATCCTTTAGGCATAATTTCTTGTGATCTAGAATTAGGAGATCCGTAGCTCAAATATATTCTACCTCTATCTGATAAGTAGCCATCAACGATACCATTTCTAAACTCTTTATTGACTAATTTTACCAGATAATAATAGTTTAACCAACTTTGTTCAGTATTGAAAGGATCACGTTTATTCCAAAACCTGTAAAAATAGTTTTGTAGCATTGTTACATTTTCATAATCTAAATTTTTAGCCTGTATATTTTCTAGAGATGATTGCAAAGGTTTTAAATATTCAATGAATTGTTTCAGCGTATCTTTATCATTGATTGCTGTAATGAATGTTTCCTCAATGCTTATCTCTTCTGTTATGTCTTTATTTAACTTGTAGAACAGACGTTCTTGGGAATGAATAATTTCATTATTTCTATTTTTAGCTTCTATTTTTAAGGAATAAGTTCCGGTGGGTAATTCTTCTATTGAAAAGCTATTTAGGCTAGGGTAAAACGTAGAATTACTTTTTTTACTTTTGACTAGATTGTTAACTATTTTCTGTGTCGACTGAGAAATGACACTTATCTGAATAAGTGTTTCTTCATTAGATTCGGAGTAGTACTCGAAATAGCAACTTATTTTTTTATTAGCAGTATTATAAAGGTTAGAGATGAATGGTACTAAATCATAACCCCCTTTGCTTAACATATTTTTTTCGATAGTCTTTGAGTATGATTCTACCAATTGAACATCTGAAAATCCATTTTTTAATGTTTTTATTTCAATAGGCTGTTCGTGATTAATCTCTTCGTTTGAGCTGTTTACGTCTTTTATATTCAACTTAAGAGTATAGTTTCCGTCGGTTAGCTGATAGCGTTGTTGATCTAGAAACAAAAAGTCGATTGAAGATGTGTCTTTAATTTCTGGGCTCGACAAATTATATTTGTCAACTTTAATTACCTTATCATCTTGAATGAATTCAATAGAAACAGAGAGTTGAGCTTGATAGTTTCCGTTTTCATTGGTTTTATATTTTACACCCTTTCCATTTACGGATAAATAAGTTTCGAGATAAGATGTGTTATCAGTTTGAAAAAGAGCCATATCAAACCTAGCATCTATTTGTTGAGCAAAAGAAAATGTATGAAAAAACAGTATGTAAATGCAAGTAAAAAGACTTTTAGTAAATAGATAATTCTTCATAACGCTAAGTTAAAAAATTAATGTCGATTAATAATTCTAAAAATTTTATTGTTTTTTTTTCTCAAGTATGTGAAAAAACCCAAAATTATTTTACTTTTGCCGTCCGCAGGAGAGATGGCAGAGTGGTCGAATGCGGTGGTCTTGAAAACCATTGTACAGCAATGTACCGGGGGTTCGAATCCCTCTCTCTCCGCAAAAGGTCTGACAGTGTCAGACCTTTTTTTGTTTGCTGCTCTAATGTTTACCTATAAGATGGAATGTTCCTATTTTGAGTTTGTTGTTAAAGAGTAACTTATAAGTGAAAATCCCATCTTGAACAAGTCTGTTATTGTGTTTTCCATCCCAGCCATATTCTGGATTAGTAGTCTCAAAAAGTAGTTCGCCCCATCGATTGAAAATTAAAAAAACATATTCTCTAGGATATAAGTTATAAACAGGTTTAAACACTTCATTATTCATATCTCTATTTGGAGTGAAAGCTATTGGAATGAAGACACTGTCTCTTAAGTTTGCATCTATTTTAAATGTTTTGATAATACTGTCGATACATCCAAAGGGGTTCGTAGCTAAAAGTTTGACATCTACAAAATGCGTTTCTGAGCTACTGTATTGGTGAGTAGGTGAATACTCTGAAGATAGATTACTACTATCTCCAAAATTCCATAGGTAATCGTTATTTGTTCCGCCATCAGTAGCGTTCAAGAATTGAAAAAGGGTTTTATTTTCTATGCTAAAATCAATTTCTGTTTAAAATTCTGATTTAAGGCTAAGCATTTTTATAGCACTAATTGCCGCTTCAGTACCTTTGTTTCCATGCTTTCCGCCGGAGCGGTCGATAGCTTGTTGCATGGTGTTATCGGTGAGTACACCAAAGATGACAGGCTT
>JAQWJZ010000035.1 GCA_029248105.1 Flavobacteriales bacterium | reverse complement strand
TGGTTTATATTCACAAAGCTAACGAAAGAAGAGGGTTAAAATTGTATTGATTTAATTTATTTTTTGTTGCAGTATCAACTGTGTTTTACTCTTGCCAATTAGCTTCTCCAATTCGGTTTGCTTAGCTTCCATAACTCGTTTTACAGAACCAAAATGACTGATTAAGACATCTATTGTTTTTGGTCCTATACCTGAAATAGTATCTAAAGAAGTGCCTAAACTATCTTTACTTCTTCTGTTACGGTGGTGGTTAATGCTAAAACGGTGAGCCTCATTTCTTAGTTGTTGAATGATTTTCAAACTCTCGGAACGTTTGTCCAAATACAAAGGAATGCTATCGTGAGGAAAATAGATCTCTTCCAATCTTTTGGCAATGCCGATGATAGCAATTGTTTTTTCTAGCTTTAGTTTTTCTAGGCTTTTTCTTGCTGAACTGAGCTGTCCTTTACCCCCATCAATAACAATAAGCTGTGGCAGGTCTTGACCTTCATCTAATAGTCGTTTGTACCTTCTGTAAACCGCCTCTTCCATAGAAGCGAAATCGTCTGGACCTTCTACTGTTTTGATGTTAAACAAACGATAGTCTTTTTTGCTTGGTTTGGCGTTTTTGAAAACAACACAGGCCGCCACAGGGTTAGTTCCTTGTATGTTGGAATTATCAAAGCATTCAATGTGTCGAGGTTTTTCTTTAAGGTGTAAGTCTTTTTGCATTTGTTCTAACACTCGTCTATTGTCCAAACGATGGCGAACTTCTTCATTTTTACGAATGCGGTCTTTTTGCAGGTGCATAGCATTTCTGTAACACAAAGCAACTAGCTTTTGTTTGTCCCCAATTTTAGGTAGGCTTATTTTTAAGTCTTGCCATTTAGAATCGATGGGTATGTTTACAAAAGCCTCTTTGGAGGTGCTATTGAAGCGTTGACGAATTTCTGTAATTGCCATAGTTAACAGGTCTTCATCGCTTTCGTCCAGTTTCTTTTTAATTTCCATAGCATGAGACTGTATGATAGCGCCATTAGAAACCTTGAAAAAATTGACATAGGCATAGTCGCTATCCGAAGCTATACTGAAAACGTCCACATCGTTGATCGTTGGGCTAACGATAGCAGATTTAGATTGATAGTTTTCTAACATTACTATCTTTTCCTTAATCGTTTGAGCTTTTTCGTATTCCATTTTTTCGGAATAGGTCAGCATCTCTTGCTTGAGGTGTTGTACTACAGAACGGATATTACCTTTAAGGATTTGCCGAATATGTTGTATCCCTAAATCATAATGCTCATTGTGTTGTTTGCCCACACAGGGAGCTAAGCAGTTTCCAATATGGTATTCCAAACACACTTTGAATTTGTTGTTTTGAATATTCTCTTCTGAGAGGTTGTATTTGCAGGTGCGTAAAGGGTAAAGCTGACGAACAAAACTTAATAAGGTACTGACCAGTCGAGTATTGGTGTAGGGCCCAAAATATTCAGATCCATCTTTTATCAATTTACGAGTAGAAAAAATACGAGGAAAAGGCTCTTTTTTAATACATATCCAAGGGTAAGTTTTGTCATCTTTTAATAAGATGTTATAGCGTGGCTGATACTTTTTTATGAGGTTGTTTTCCAAAAGCAAAGCGTCCATTTCGGACTCTACAACAAGCGTTTCTATACGTGCTATTTTTTTTACTAGCACCCGTGTTTTGCCATTCTCTGACTCTCGATGAAAATAGGAAGACACTCTTCTTTTGAGGTTCTTAGCCTTACCTACATACAGCAATTTATCGTCCTTATCGTAATAGCGATAAACGCCCGGCTCTTTTGAAAGGTTAAGCAAAACGGATTGTATTTCTTCTGAAACTTTCATTAAGTCCCAAAAATACGGATTTATAGGTCTTGCTCTGAAGTATGCTCTTGGAAGTCCTTGTCTACAGTATTATTTTTTGTTTCTAAGGGCTTCAATACTTGATACAATCGGAATACGTGGTTTAAAAACAAGTAACTGAAAAAGAATAAAGAAAGCCAAGAAAATAGCGTTTGTTCGTGAAGAGTGTTAAATTTTATCCATTGGTGAGTACCGCACCAATAGGCTAAAAAGATAACAGCAAAGAGGTAAAAGAAAATTTTGATAAGTCTGAAACTGTTTTTCATGGTTTAGGATTTTAAGTTTGATTTCAAATTTAAATATAATTTATCGACCAACCACTATAGTTTGCTTTTCTACAATAGGTGTTTGTGTGTTATGTGTAGCCTCAAGCCAAATTATATAGCGCCCTGCCCTTGCTCTCTCTGCTCTGTCGGTGGTTCCGTCCCAAAAATAGGTGCTTTTTGTTCCAAAAAGTTGATTATTTACTACTGTTTTGATTGGAAACCCTGGGTATTAAAAATGAGTATTCGACCTCGATAGCCACTTTCAGAAAAGCAAAGTTGAAGGCTAAGCACATCGTCCAAACCATCGTTGTTAGGGCTAATAATTTATGGACTTAGAGTCATAGTGTGTAGGGGCTCAATCAGCAAATGGGCTTGAGAGTTAGGCAAAGTAGGGGTTGAAAATCCAACTTGCTCGGCAGCAGAATGCCAATTTTTGACAGCGTTGATTTCAGTACTAATTCGTTCCAAAGAAACCCCCTCAACATCTTGTAACAAGTCGAAATGCATTTTTTCGTTGTAATGAAACTCATCAATAATATTTGAATCTAGGACTAAAACTACACTTCCCTCATCGTTATTATAGCTAGGCATACTTTCTAACTCAGTTATTCGGTGTTCTAAAGCAAATGGGTGATAATGCAATAAGCTTTCTTTGGACGTGCATAGTACACGTATTTCTTGAGGTTTCATAAAAATGTATGAGTCCGTAATACTTTTAAAATTGCTTGGTTTAAGGGCATAATAATTAGCAATTTGTAGGTCTTTAATACACAGATCTTTTTGACTTCTATTGATGATTTCTACAAAATCGTTATCGCCATCTATAGGGTTAAATAATACCTCATTAATAACAATATCAAGAACTTGGGGGCGTAGAAAGGTGTCGAGAAATGAAAAGCCTTCAACCCATAAATTATCAAAGTAAAATTTCTCGGAACGTGTTTGAGTATAAACACATTCTATACCAAAATGTTGGCTCGTCAAATGGCTATCATCGAAACACTGCCCTTGAACGATAAAACTATTATCTGAAACTCGATGTGCACTTAATTGCCAATTGCCAATACTGTCCCTTTTCACTAAAAGCCTAAGCGCTACGCTATCCAAATCCAAAAAATCATCTGCTCCATCTATCAGTTTGGTGGTTGTTTCATTTTGGGTTTTAAACAAACTGACTTCATCTGTAGTCCCTCCTAATTTGACAAAATAGCCATTGCCCAAAGAATCCGAAGAAAAATGAATCTGAGTATAATTGCTAGAGGAAGGGTTGAAGTCCATAGCAATATCAATTTGCCAATATCCGTTTATTAATGCTGAGGAAGTGTGCCAAATAGTGGCTTTATCCGAAATGGCTGGTGCTAAAAGATGCAATTGATTAAGGCTATCTATTTCAAAATGAGCGGTATCTGCAATCCAATTTTCTAAAGACTGAAAATCATCGGTAAATTGAGCTAATAAATAAAAAGGGCATAGTGTGAGAAGTAGTAATTTTTTCATTTGTCGAAATTAGAGGCTTTAGTTCTAGGCTTTTCAAATATAGTCCTTATTTTTGGTTGAAAATATTCATCGAATGAAAGTCGCAGTTATAGGTGCAACAGGTATGGTTGGGCAGGTTATGCTCAAGGTTTTAGAGGAACGGTCTTTTCCTTTAGATGAATTAATAGTGGTTGCTTCTTCCAGGTCCGTTGGTCAAACTCTAAGTTTTAATAGTAGAGAGTTGACCATAATATCTCTTGAAGATGCCCTATCCCAAAAACCCGATTTGGCTTTGTTTTCGGCAGGCGGTAGTGTTTCCTTAGAGTGGGCTCCTCGCTTTTCAGAGATAGGCACAAAGGTGATTGATAATTCTTCTACTTGGCGACTTACTCATGCTCTTATTATACCAGAAATCAATGGCGATACTTTAACACAAGAGGATGAAATTATTGCTAACCCTAACTGCTCGACCATACAGCTTTTAATGGCATTAAAACCCTTGCACGATACTTATAAAATAAAACGTGTAATACTTTCAACGTATCAGTCTATTACGGGTACAGGTGTTAAGGCGGTCAAGCAATTAGAAAACGAAACAAAGGGCATTAAAGGAGAAATGGCGTATCCTTATCCGATTCACGAAAATGCACTTCCCCATTGCGATATCTTCGAAGATAATGGTTATACCAAAGAAGAGATGAAGTTGGTTCGAGAAACCAAAAAGATTATGGATGATGATAGTATTGCGCTTAGCGCAACAGCCGTTAGAGTTCCTGTCAAGGGCGGACATTCTGAGAGCGTCAATGTAGAGTTTAATAGCGATTTTGAATTATCCAAAGTGCGCCAACTTTTACATGAATTCCCCGGTGTTAGCTTACAAGATAATACGGATGTAAATACCTACCCTATGCCGATTTTTGCTGAAGGTAAAGATGATGTATTTGTGGGTCGAATACGTCGGGATTTCTCTAGGGAAAATACGCTGAATATGTGGGTAGTTTCTGATAACTTGAGAAAAGGGGCGGCCACCAATGCCGTTCAAATTGCAGAATACCTTTACAAAAATAAGCTCCTATGATTATCAGCCATAAACACCAATATGTTTTTGTAGGACTGCCTTTGGCGGCGTCCACAGCTATATCGAAAGAGCTGTGCGAACAGTACGAGGGTAAACCTATTCTTGCTAAACATTCCATATATCAAGACTTTTTGAAGATAGCGACAGAACAAGAGAAGAACTATAAAGTTATCGCTTGTAGTCGCAACCCTATGGATATCTCGGTTAGCTACTACACTAAGATGATTAACGATACCAATGGTAATTTTAGTAATGAAAAGCTATTGAGAAAAAATGGTGGACATCTGAAAATGAGGGATTATAAACTGTCTAAATATTTGATAGAAAATAATAGTAGCTACACCGATTTTTTAGAGCGTTACTATCAGATTCCTTTTGATAATTGGCTGTCTATCACTGCGCCACATTGCGATTTCATTATACGTTTTGAACATCTTCAAGCCGATTTTGAAAAGGCTCTTAAACATTGTGGGATTAGCCCAAAACGCCCCTTACCTAGTGTTAATAAAACAGCTAAAAAGAAATCATTTGAAGATTTTTATAATAAAGAAAATAGGACTTTAAGCCTTTCTATTTTTGGTCCTTATATGCTCAAACACAAGATGGATTTTCCTAAAACTTGGCGGGGGTTAAAAATCAGTTGGTACAGTCAATTTTTATTTCATGTGGCAGGATACGCCAGAGCCTTTTATTGGAAAAACAAAAGTTACAGAAATACCAAGCCCCAGAAGGTCTACAAAGAATTAATAGAAAAGCACCCGTAATTATTTGAAAAATGAACGGTGAAAAATCAAAATATTGATTACTCCCGTACTGATAGCGGCATCTGCTATATTAAAAACTGGTCTGAAGAAAATAAAGTGATTGCCTCCAACTAAAGGTAGCCAACTGGGAAAGTGACCATTAATTAATGGGAAATAAAACATGTCTACTACTTTCCCTTGTAAGAAACTGGAATATCCTCCTTCAAAAACCGTAGCTAACTGACCGTAACTTTCCGAAAAAATCATACCATAGAAAGCGCTATCTATCATGTTGCCAATAGCCCCTGCTAGTATGAGTGAGATACTATAAACGATTCCTTTCTTTATTGGAGTATTAGCTAATTTATACCAATATATACCAATAGCTACAATGGCAATTAGCCTGAAAATACTAAGAATGTATTTGCCTAAATTCCCACCGAACTCCATGCCGAAAGCCATGCCTTTATTTTCAGTGAAATGAATGATAAACCAATCAAAAAATTGGATTTCTTGACCAATCATCATATTGGTCTTAATCCAAATCTTTAGTATTTGATCTAGGATTAAAACGAATGCAATAAGTAATGCTGATTTTTTTAACATTGAGCTTTATTGTGCACGCTTGGCTTCAATACTTAGTGTTGCGTGTGGGACTAATTTAAGACGTTCTTTCTGAATTAGTTTTCCTGTTACTCTACAAATGCCATAGGTTTTATTATCTATTCTTTTTAGGGCATTGTATAGGTTATGAATAAACTTTTCTTGTCGCAAAGCTAGCTGTGCATTTTCTTCTTTTGATAGCGTTTCCGAGCCTTCTTCAAACCCTTTGAAAGTAGGCGAAGTATCGTCTGTTCCGTTATTGGAATCGTTGGTATAAGCACTTTTGATTAGCTCTAAATCTTTTTCCGCTTTATCAATTTTGTCTTGAATGATTTGACGAAATTCTTCTAATTCTGTATCGCTATATCTTGTTTTCTCGCTTGACATATCTTTATATTTTTAATAATTCTATTCTGGTGTATACTCCCTGTGTAAGTTCTATTTCTGGTTTGTTTTGTAAGGAATCATAAGGGGTAATACGTATCTCATCAGCTAAAGTTTCAGAGCAAATATAATTTAAATTATTATTAATCGCTGTTGCTAATTTTTCTTCAGCACTTAGTGTGATTTCTATACGGTCTGTAACCTCAAAACCTTGATCTTTTCTAATGTTCTGAATACGGTTTACCACTTCTCTTGCTAAGCCTTCGCTAATCAAGTTTTCGCTAAGGTTTATATCCAAAGCAACCGTATTACCATTCATAGAGGTGACCACCCAACCTGGAATGTCCTCTGTAGTGATTAATACATCGCTGAGGTCTATTTGAATTTCAGTATCTCCCAAATTTAAAGAATAATTCCCTTGTTGTTCTATGGTATTTATATCGTCAGAACTGAATTGGGCAATCGCTTGAGAAATGGCTTTCATTTGTTGCCCAAACTTAGGCCCTAGTGTTTTGAAGTTAGGCTTTATCTTTTTGACCAAGATATTTGAATCAGAAGTCATAAACTCCAACTCTTTGACATTCACTTCAGATAATACCAAATCCTTAACGTCTTGCACTTGCTTCTTAACCTTATCGTTTAGCACAGGCACCATCATTTTTTGAAGTGGCTGTCTTACTCTTAGGTTTTCTTTCTTTCGTAAAGAGAATACCATAGATGTAAGGTCTTGCGCTAGTCGCATTTGCTCTTCTAGGTCAGTATCAATACCATCGGAATTTACGCTTGGCCATTGAGCCAGGTGAACAGATTCTATATCTGATTTTTGAGACACACTGTTGAGATCGGCAAAGAGCTTGTCCATAAAAAAAGGAGCTATAGGTGAGGATAATATTGAAATGCTTTCTAAGCAGGTATAAAGGGTTTGGTAAGCTGAAATTTTATCCTTGCCATAGTCACCTTTCCAAAAACGTCTTCTACACAGTCTAACATACCAGTTGCTGAGGTTATCATTAACAAACAACTGAATGGCACGTGCCGCTTTGGTTGGTTCAAAATCATCTAATGATTCGCCCACTTCTTTAATAAGGGTGTTTAATTCTGATAATATCCATCTATCAATTTCTGGTCTTTCTTCCAAAGGTATTTCATCTTCTTTGTAGCTAAAACCATCAATGTTAGCATAAAGAGCAAAAAAGGCATAGGTGTTGTAAAGCGTTCCGAAAAACTTACGCTTGACCTCAGCCAATCCATCCAAATCGAATTTGAGGTTGTCCCAAGGTTGGGCGTTACTAATCATATACCATCGAGTAGCGTCTGCACCGTATTCTTCTAAGGTCTCAAATGGGTCTGCTGCATTGCCCAAACGCTTGGACATTTTATTGCCGTTTTTATCGAGCACTAATCCGTTAGATACTACATTTTTAAAGGCCACGCTATCGAACAAAATACTAGCAATAGCATGTAAAGTAAAAAACCAACCTCTGGTTTGGTCTACCCCTTCTGCTATAAAATCAGCTGGGTACGATTGCTCAAAAATTTCTTTATTCTCAAAAGGATAATGCAATTGAGCATAAGGCATAGAGCCCGAATCAAACCAAACATCAATAAGGTCTGTTTCTCTGCGCATCACTTTTCCATTAGCCGATACCAACACTATATCGTCCACAAAAGGCCGGTGCAAATCAAAGGTGGCATAATTTTCTGCCGACATATCGCCCACCACAAAATTGGCTAGTGGGTTTTCCGACATAAGGCCTGCTTCTATAGATTTTTCTATTTCAGACTTTAACTGCTCCATAGAGCCGATACAAATTTGTTCTTCTCCGTCCTCTGTTTTCCAAATGGGTAATGGAATTCCCCAAAACCGTGAACGTGACAAATTCCAATCGACTAAGTTTTCTAGCCAATTACCAAAGCGCCCTTCGCCCGTTGATTTTGGCTTCCAGTTGATGCTTTTGTTAAGCTCTACCATACGAGCTTTGGCAGCTGTCGTTTTAACAAACCAACTTTCTAAAGGGTAGTATAAGATCGGTTTGTCCGTTCTCCAACAGTGAGGATAGGAGTGCTCGTATTTTTCAGCTTTAAAACACCTGTTGTCTTCTTTTAACTTGATAACGATTTGAATGTCGGCGGACTTTTCTGGGGCTTCACCATCGTTGTAAAATTCATTTTTGACATACATGCCTGCAAAGTCCGTTACTGCATCTACAAATCTACCTTGAGTATCGACTAAAGTTAGTGAGCCAATTCCATTTTGCTTGGCTACCAAATTATCATCCGCACCAAAGCTAGGAGCTAAATGAACAATTCCTGTTCCATCTTCTGTTGTAACAAAATCCCCAATTAAGACTCTAAAAGCATCTCCGTCTTCAGGCTGAGCATAGGCTAATAACTGCTCATACTGTAAGCCCTCTAATTCAACGCCTTTGACTTCTTTAATGATTTCGAATGGAATAGCTTTATCGCCTTCAGAATATTCTGAAAGTTTAAGTTGGCTGTTTTTCTCTGGAAAATATTTGCTAAACAGCGCTTTAGCAAGCACTACTGTTATCGCTTTGAAAGTATAGGGGTTAAAGGTGTTGACCACCACATAATCTATTTTTTTTCCTACCGCCAAAGCTGTATTAGATGGCAAGGTCCATGGTGTTGTAGTCCATGCTAAAAAGAATACTTCTTCATTGCTGTTTTGAAATAAAAATTCCGATTCAGAATTTCTAACTGCTTTAAATTGAGCAATAGCTGATAGGTCTTTTACGTCTTTGTAACAGCCTGGTTGATTCAGTTCGTGAGAGCTTAAGCCTGTTCCTGCTTTTGGAGAGAATGGCTGTATGGTATGCCCTTTGTAAAGCATCTCTTTTTTATCCATTTGACTCAATAGCCACCAAACACTTTCAATATATTTATTGTCGTAGGTTACGTAGGGGTCATTCATATCTACCCAATAGCCCATTTTGTCGGTCAAGTCTTCCCATACATTTTTGAACTTCATGACATTTTCACGACACTTTTTGTTGTAGTCCTCAATAGAAATTGTAGTTCCAATGTCTTCTTTGGTAATGCCTAACTCTTTTTCGACGCCAAGCTCTACCGGCAAGCCATGAGTATCCCAACCTGCTTTACGATTAACCTTATAGCCTTGTAGGGTTTTGAATCGACAAAATATATCTTTAATCGCTCGCCCCATAACGTGGTGAATACCAGGCATACCGTTGGCTGAAGGTGGACCTTCATAAAAGGTGTAAGATTTATCTCCATCTCTAGTAGAAAGGCTCTTTTCGAAAATAGAATTAGCTTTCCACTTTTGGAGGACTTCTTTGTTAATTGCCGATAAATCGAGCTGCTTATATTCTGGATATTTTTTCATTAGTCAATGGTAGCAATTACTTTGAGTTCGATGGCAATAGGCGTAGGCAAACAGTTGATTTCTACTGTGGTTCTACAGGGTTGATTGTCCGCAAAAAATTCAGCATAAACCTTATTGTAGATCTTAAAATCGTCTTTCATGTTGGTCAGAAAGACGGTTACATCAATGACCTTATCCCAAGAAGAGCCAGAATCTTCAACGATAGTACGAACATTATTAAAAACCGAACGGCATTGGGCTTCTATATCATAAGACACTATATTACCCGCTTGGTCGAGTTCTACCCCAGGTATTTTTTTTGTGCCTCTTTCTCTAGGGCCGACGCCCGATAAAAACAAAAGGTTGCCATGTTGTCGAGCGTGTGGGTACAACCCTACTGGCTCTGGCGCTTTAGTTGATTCTATTTTCTTACTACTCATATGCCTAAAATTAATTGTGCGAAAATACTCATTGCTAAGCAGAATAGCAATCTAATAAAATTAGACAAAAAACGCTTGAAAATAAATATATTTGTATTCCAAATATGGGGATGTAGCTCAGTTGGCTAGAGCGCTTGACTGGCAGTCAAGAGCTCGTGGGTTCGAATCCCATCTTCTCCACAAAATAACCCCTCAATTGATAATAAGTTGGTGCAATATTTGTCCTATTTGTACGTATTTATTTTAAGTACTAACTTTGTACCCTGAATTAATATATACTTTAACAACAAACAATACTAGATATGAAGCTCTCAAAACCAACCTCTATTCAATTATTTAAAAGATCAATTTTTGCACTTATAACTATCGGGTCTTTCGTCCTTCTTCAAAGTTTTTCAATGGTTACTGAAGATGTTAAAATTAAAAGTAGTGTTATCAATTGGTTAGGAACCAAGGTTACGGGGTCGCATGAAGGAACTGTAAATTTACAGTCTGGCTTTTTGAAGTTTGAAAATAATGATTTAGTAGGCGGAGAGTTTGTTATTGACATGACAAGTATTGCTTGTACAGATTTAAGCGGTAAAGGCAAAGCAAGTATTGAAAAACATCTTATGTCCGATGATTTCTTTAGTGTAGATGCTTTCCCTTCTGCTAGTCTAAAGATTTTAGATGTTAAAAAATATGGTCTGGACGACTACCTTGTAACCGCAAACATTACCATTAAAGATATCACTCAAGCTATAACTTTTAAAACTACAGTTAAAGATGATGAGGCTAAAGCAACACTTATCATTGATAGAACCGAGTTTGGCATTATTTATAAATCCGGTAACTTTTTCGAAGAACTAGCGGATAAAGCTATTTATGATGGGTTCGAAATGACAATCAATTTAAAGTTTTAAGTGCTAATATTGCTTTTTGCGATTTAAACATGCTTAAGCAAGCAGCCTTTTTCATATCTTAGCGGTCTCCATTTCCACTTAAAGCTTTCCATTTTTATTTATGTATTTAGTGCTAGCTCTAAACATTTAGGCTAGTCGGCTGTTTATTAACTTAAAAATGAAATACATGAAAAAACAATTACTAATTGCTATTGCTATCTTTCTTTCGCTAGATATTATAGCTCAATCTTTGGATAAAAAATGGGCTATCGGGTTCAAATTAGGAGCTGAACAGTACGCTGGTGAACTAGGGAATGGGTTTGAGCCTTTTTCTCAAGACAAATATTTTTTAAACGGCCTTACTCTTTCTAGAAAAGTAAGCGATCGGGTTGACCTAACATTTAGTGCTGTGAGAGGCGAGGGTTATACCTTTGATGAATATGAAAAAAGCGATAAGTTTTTACTCAAAAAACTAAGCTTATTAAACCTCAATGCCAAATACCATTTCTTCGATTACGACGAGTCTGTTTGGAGGCCTTTTGTATTTGCAGGATTTGGATTTTTGGCTTATGACCAAAACAATGCTGATAAACTATCTGATCAGGTACAATATCCAGACCTCGGTTTTGGACTATCCATTAAGCTAGGACCAATAGTCAGTCTTACTTTAGATGAAACATTTTTGTTTATTGACTACGACAAAGCAAAAACAAGCAATGCAGAAAACGAAATGTATCTTCAACATGCTATAGGCTTATCTTTCAATCTAGGAAAAATGAAAGATAGTGATAATGATGGAATAAGTGACAAATACGATGAATGTCCGAGTACGTTTGGAATAGAAGCCTTTGAAGGCTGTCCTGACTCTGATGATGATGGCCTAAAAGACTCTGATGATTCCTGTCCACAAGAAAGCGGACCAGTTGCATTAGGCGGTTGTCCAGACGCTGATGGTGATGGTATTCCAAACAAAAACGATCAATGTCCTAATATAAAAGGCTCTAAGTCTTTAGGCGGTTGTCCTGATAGTGATTTTGATGGTGTGGCTGATAAAAACGACGATTGCCCTAATGAAAAAGGAAGCAAGGCTCTTAAGGGTTGTCCAGATACTGATAAGGATGGGATAATCGACAAATTAGACTTATGTCCTAAGGTTAAAGGAACAAAGAAAAATAAGGGTTGTCCTGAAGAAAAGAAAGAGGTAGTTAAAACCGATAAAACACCAAAAGTTTCTCTGTATACTGTTTACTTTGAAAGCGCTGACGCTGATATAACATCTGCCTCTAAAAAGGTCTTAAATACAATTGTCAAAATGTTCAAAAAAGAAAGTAAATACCGACTGAACATTGAGGGCTATACAGATTCTGAAGGTGATGATAAATTAAATAATGTGCTTTCTAAAAAACGAGCAAGTATTGTCAAAGACTATCTAGTCAAAAACGGAATTTCTAAAGATAGGTTGGTTACTTCTGGTTTCGGTGAACAAAAACCAATTGCTGACAATAACACTGAACAAGGAAAAGCTAAAAACAGAAGGGTTGAACTTTACATAACGTAATACATGCCTTACAACTCTAGTTATGTACAATAAAAAAGCCCTCAATTGAGGGCTTTTTTTTATTTAAAACTCCAATCGTACTTATCTAAGTCTTTTACTGAATGGAGTAATAGATCTATGGCGTTTTGAATATCTGTCTTGTCAGCCATCTCTATCACTTGATGAATGTGTCTAGTGGGAATAGATACTGCTCCTGCGATAGACCCACCAGGCGTAAAGCGCTGAATACCCGCTGTATCAGTTCCTCCTCCAGTTAAAATTTCTAATTGATGAGTAATCTTATGTCTTTGGGCTACCTCTTTCATATAGCTAACCATACGATAGTCGCAAATAGTTGAGGAATCCATTACCTTAATAGCTGCTCCTTTGCCTAATTCGGTAATTTTTTCGTGTGGTGCAGCACCAGGCACATCGTATGCTATTGTGGTATCTAAACCAAATCCGAAATCGGGCTGGACCTCTTGAGTGGCTACATTAGCACCTCGAATACCCACTTCTTCTTGAACGGTAAACACACCATAAACGTCATAAGGCGCATCTTTTAATTCCCTCAACATTTCTATCAAAATAAAAACAGATACTCGATTGTCAATAGACTTACAGTTAACACAGTTGCCCATCTCAATAAGCTTTCTTTCTCTCGTGATAGGGTTGCCCACTTCAATATATTTTTCTACCTCAGATTTTGGCATCCCCATATCAATAAAATAATCCGTTGTTTTGGGTGATTTATTGCGCTCTTCAGGAGTCATAACATGAATAGGTTTACTTCCCATTACTCCTACCAAATCTTTTTTACCGTGAACAATAACACGTTGTGCTGTTAATGTTTTTGGGTCAAAACCTCCTAAGGTGTGAAAACGCAAAAAGCCGTTGTCATCAATATGAGTGACGATAAAGCCTATCTCATCCATATGAGCGCCAATCATTACCTTTTTGTCTTCTTTACCCTTTTTGATAGCGGTTACATTACCCATATTGTCGGTACGCACCTCATCTACTAAAGGGCTAACCTCTCTGAGTACAATTTCTCTAATTCTTTGCTCGTGCCCTGGTGCACCAGCAGCCTCGCATATCTCAGCAAGCAATTTTACATTTATCGACATTTTATATTTGTTTATTTGAGGTAGCTTAACCTCATCATGTTAGTCATTCCTTTTTCTTTAATAGGCATACTCGCAACGTTAAGAACTAAATCTTTAGATTTTAAATAGCCTTCTTCTTTTAAAATTCGTTTGGTATCAGCAACCGTTTCATCTGTACCTGTTTCGTTATCATAATAAAAGCCCGTTACACCCCAAACCAAACTCAATGTGTTCAATATGGCATGGTTATTAGTAAAAGCATAGATTTTACATGGTGGTCGGTGACTAGAAATTTCTATAGCGTTATAGCCCGAGTGCGTCATCGTTATGATAGCTCTAGCTCCTACCTGCTCAGCTAAGGTACATGAATGATAGCAAATGGCATCAGAAATAAATCGTTGGCCATGCTTTTCTTTTAGTTCGTAAGATCGTGTTGAGGAAAACTCTTGCTCTACGTTAGAGATAATCTTACTCATGGTTTCAACCGCTTCAACAGGAAAAGAGCCGACTGAAGTTTCACCGCTAAGCATCACTGCGTCAGCACCATCCATTACAGAGTTGGCAACATCGTTAACCTCTGCACGTGTAGGGGTAACGTTGTCGGTCATACTTTCAAGCATTTGAGTTGCTACAATAACTGGTTTTGCTTTTTCAAGACAGGATTTAGCAATTCTTTTCTGAACTACAGGCACTTTTTGCATGGGTATTTCAACCCCTAAATCTCCTCTTGCAATCATAACGGCATCGGTTACATCAATAATGCTTTCCAGGTTATCTATGGCTTGAGGTTTTTCAATTTTAGCTACAACTCTAGAGTCGTGATTGGCTTTAGAAATATGGTTTTTAAGCTCTAAAATATCTTGAGCTGAACGTACAAAAGACAGACCTATCCACTCAATAGGTTGAGTGAGAATAAACTCTAGGTCTTTTAAATCTTTTTCTGTGAGACAAGGTTGTGAAATGGCTGTATTCGGCAAGTTAACGCCCTTGTTTGAGCTTAATGGTCCACCATGTATTACCTTAGTGATTACCGTATCTTTTTTATTCGTTTTAACAACTTGAATGTGAAGTTTTCCATCGTTAATCAAAACCATTTCACCCTCTTTAACGTCTTGTGGAAAACGTTCGTAGTTGATATAGGCTATATTGGAGTTACCTACACATTTATTTGATGTGATGGTAAACTCTGAACCATTTTCTAAAACTGAACCTTCTTCAATTTCACCAATTCTAATTTTAGGACCTTGTAAGTCTGCTAAAATAGCAGTGTGTACATAAAGCTCTTGGTTTATTTCTTTAATTAATTTTATTGTTTCAAGATGTGTTTTGTGATCTGCATGCGAAAAGTTTAAACGACAAACATTAACTCCTGATTTAATCATACGAGTTAACACTTCCTTGTTTGTACAAGCAGGACCCATTGTGGCCACAATTTTGGTGTTATTTTTATTCATAATTAAAATACAAATTGTTCCTTAATATTTTTATTTTCTTCCTCAAATACAGCAAGAACAGATTGTGTGTTGCGGATTGAATTTATAAAATGGCTAATGACATTTTCATCAACAGTATTGTGAAACATAAGCCAATAATCGACCTGCTTCTTCTTTGTAATTAGAAAACCGTCATGGCTTTTGTTTGCAAAGAGATAAATTGTATCTAAATCTAACTGATATTCGAATTGTGAAAACTCTAGGTCTTCCCCTTTAATATAAGGTTTAGATTTTTTAAAATCAACACGTAATGATTTGTTGATAGTCCAAGCAAATCGGTAATCTTTTAAATGACAGCTTATTCCAAAAAGGAAAAAGCTAGTGTCCAAATCTATTCGCAATAACTGTTTTGCCATTTACATCTGCTAAAATAGTCTTTCTCTTTGATATAAATTTAAGAATGTATTAATTCTTTGTAAGCCTTTTCTGCGGCTAATTCTTCAGCTCTTTTAATGGATGTTCCTATAGCTTCAGCATACTTTTTTTGTCCAATCAAAACCATAACTTCGTATGATTTTTCATGATCTTTTCCATAGGACGAAACTAGCCTAAATACGACTTGTTTTTTATGAGCTTGCCCCCACTCTAACAACTTGCTTTTATGACTAGAAACAACTTTTACTAGTTGATGAATGTCAAGATGTGGTCGTATTAATTTTTGTTCGATAAATTCTGCTGTAAATTGATATCCTTTATCTAGATATATAGCGCCTATAAGAGCTTCCAAAGCATTACCAAAAATAGAGCGATTAGAGCTTACCTGATGTTTTATGACGAACTTGGGGCTTACCTGATGTTTTAATGCGGTGTTTAAGTTGATTTTTAAGGCTAATGCATTCAGTGTTTTACG
This sequence comes from Flavobacteriales bacterium, assembly GCA_029248105.1. Taxonomy (NCBI): domain Bacteria; kingdom Pseudomonadati; phylum Bacteroidota; class Flavobacteriia; order Flavobacteriales; species Flavobacteriales bacterium. The sequence continues at coordinate 8,296 of JAQWJZ010000035.1, read as the reverse complement.
ACTGACTATTTTAGAGCGAGTTTGTGTTAAAAACCCTTCATTTTCATGAGGAAATTCTCTAAAAACTAAATCAGCAACAACCGATCCAAAAATAGCGTCTCCTAAAAATTCCAGTCTTTCGTTATGAACCACTCTGCCTCTAAGAGATTTATGGGTAAGGGCTTCTTGATAAAGTTTAATATCATTAGGATAAAAACCTAAAATATTAAATAATTGTTTTTCTTGTGGTGTTTTGGAAGAGAGGGTTTTTTTAATGAAGCGAAACAAAGTCATCACGCTTTTTTGACCATAACGCAAGCGTTATGCCCACCAAACCCAAAGGTATTAGAAATGGCTGTTTTTACTTCTCTTTTTTGAGCCTTATTGAATGTATAATTCAATGTAGGGTCTATTTCTGGGTCATCCGTAAAATGATTTATGGTTGGAGGAACGATATCATTTTTGACAGATAGTATGGCGGCTATTGTTTCAATAGCTCCTGCAGCACCCAATAGGTGTCCTGTCATGGATTTTGTTGAACTAATGTTTAAGTTCTTGGCGTGTTCGCCAAAGACACTTTGAATGGCTTTAACCTCAGCTATATCTCCTAAAGGTGTTGATGTTCCATGAACATTAACATAATCAACATCATCGGGTTTTAAGCCCGAATAGCAAGGCGCATAACATTGGTTGCTCCAACACCTTCGGGGTGAGGTGCTGTAATATGATGAGCATCAGCAGTCATGGCGCCACCAACAATTTCAGCATAGATATTAGCTCCACGAGCCACAGCGTGTTCATATTCTTCTAGGATTAGAGCTCCAGCACCTTCTCCCAGAACAAATCCCTCCCTATCTTTATCAAATGGGCGAGATGCTGTTTGTGGAGAATCATTTCTTGTAGATAAAGCGTGCATAGCATTAAATCCGCCAACACCCGCTTCATTAATAGAAGCTTCTGAGCCTCCAGAAATAAAGATGTCAGCTTTGCCCCACTTGATATAATTGAAGGCATCTATTAAAGCGTGAGTAGAAGAGGCGCATGCTGAAACTGTAGCAAAATTAGGTCCTCTGAATCCGTATTTGATAGAAATATGACCAGCCGCAATATCAGCAATCATTTTAGGTATAAAGAATGGATTGAATCTAGGAACTCCTGAACCGGTAGCAAAGTCTCCACATTCTTTTAGAAATGTGTCTAATCCGCCAATACCAGAACCCCAAATTACACCCGCTCTATCTGGATTGATTTTCTCTAAATCTAACTTAGAGTCCGACATAGCCTCAGATACGGCTACCATAGCGTAAATGGCATACATATCTAACTTACGCGCTTCTTTCCTATCTAGAAAATCAGTTGGTGTAAAGTCTTTGACTTCACAAGCAAACTGTGTTTTAAAATGAGTAGGATCAAAACGAGTAATAGGTCCTGCACCACTGACACCATCTAACAAGTTTTTCCAAAAATCGGAAACATTATTGCCTATAGGTGTGAGCGCGCCTAAACCGGTAACTACGACTCGCCTGGACATATATTGTGATTTATTAAGCTTTTTCTATAAACGATATGGCATCGCCAACAGTAGCAATTGCTTCTGCTTGATCGTCTGGAATTTGAATATCGAATTCCTTTTCAAACTCCATAATAAGTTCAACAGTATCTAATGAATCAGCACCTAAATCGTTAGTGAAGCTTGCTTCTGAAGTAACTTCAGCTTCGTCAACACCTAATTTATCTACTATGATTGCTTTTACTTTTGTTGCAGTATCAGACATGAATTGTTGTTTTTATTTAATTAAGATGCAAATAAATACACTTTTTAAATATAAAACAAGTCATCTGTGTTAGTATTATTAAATAATTGTTTCTTGTCTTTAAAATAGTTGTTCTATTTTTGGGTGGTAAGAATGGTTAGACATAAAATTGCAATATTAGTTTCTGGCACGGGCACAAATGCGATGAATATTATCGAGTATTTTGAACAAAAAGAGGCTGCCCACGTTACACTTGTAATAAGCAATAAAAAGACCGCTTTAGCGCTTGAAAAAGCACAAAAAAAAGGGGTTAAAGCTGTTGTTTTTAACAATGAATCGTTTAAAAAGAAAGGTAAAATTTTAACGTATTTACATTCCCAATCCATTGATTTTATTGTTTTAGCAGGTTTTTTAATGAAAGTGCCTAAGGAAATAATACGCGCTTATCCAAAAAAGATAGTAAATATACACCCTTCTCTTTTGCCTAAGTTTGGCGGCAAAGGAATGTATGGTGGGTTTGTTCATGAGGCTGTGATTGAGGCTAAAGAAACAGAAAGCGGGATAAGTATTCACTATGTTAGTGATGAATATGATGAAGGAACTATTCTTTTTCAGTCTAAGGTTAGTGTTGTTGGGTCTGATACTGCTGAAGATCTCGCTAAGAAAGTGCAACAATTAGAGCATCGTCATTATCCTGAAGTGATAAAGAAGGTCATTAACAAAACGTTTTAAAGTGAGAATAAAAGTATATACTGATGGTTCAGCTAAAGGAAATCCCGGTCCTGGTGGATATGGGATTGTTTTACTTTCGGACGAAGGGCATCGCAAAGAAGTCGCCAAAGGTTATCGCAAAACCACAAATAACAGAATGGAGTTGTTAAGTGTAATTGTAGCTTTAGAGATGCTTAAGGCTAGACCCATGGATGTTGTTGTTTTTTCTGACTCCAAATACGTGGTTGATGCTGTCGAAAAAAAGTGGGTGTTCAATTGGGAAAAGAAGTATTTTGACAAAAAGAAAAACGTCGACTTGTGGAAACGCTTTCTAGTGGTTTATCGACAACACAATGTCAAATTTATTTGGGTTAAAGGACATGCTAATAATGTTGAAAACGAGCGATGCGACAAGCTAGCGGTAGCAGCGGCAGAAGCTAAACAACACCATGATATTGATAGAGGATATGAAAGTCAATCTCAAAACCCTACCCTACTATAGCAAAGGCTCGATTCGTGATAAGGTTTCCTCAGCTCTTAATTTTAACTCCTCATTTTTTTCGGTTTTAAGCCTACTTTGAATATCATCTTTTAATTCACTAAAACGATACTTGCTTACTCTTACCATCCAAGATGTTGGGTTTTCAAGGGCTTTTTCAAGAGAAGAAACACCATCTAAAAGCAAGCTTAAATCCTGATTTTTTAAGAATGTAACGTAATAGGCTGAAGCATAAAACAAATCGTAATTACTTGTTGTGTTTAACATTTCTTCAAAAAAGATATTTTTATCTGCCCCTCCATGTTCGGAATATAAGCCAGCGACATTGTATGTTAGTTCTTTTTCAAGGGCAGGAGCAATATCAAGAGCTCTTTGACTATCAACTTTAGATAAACCATATAGACCCGCTCCGGCCATTAATAGTGATCTTTCCTGTACTGCTGACTTAAAAAGTGGGGTGTATTCTGATTTGTTTTCTTGATCTGCTAATAGTTCAAGAGCTGCTGACTGAACTTTAGTTGAAGATGGATCTTTGGCTTGTTGCTCAATTAAACCTAAGACTTCATTAATGTCTTCTACAGCGCTTGCTTTTTCAATCCCCAACAACCTTATTCCCCAAAAATTATGGTTTAAAGCGTGTTGAACAGCTTGAACATTACTTTTTTCACTAATATTCTCTAAAGCTATTTTACTATCCATATAAAGAGGTGCGTGCATTTGCTGCAACCACCATTCGTCAGGCTTTTCGTCAAAGATTTCAGCTAGTAAAACGTGCTCAGCATCTACAATTACATTAGATGGTTCTTCTTCAACATCAAAGTAATAGTCTTGTTGAGGTTTATTCATCTCCACTAGATGGCGTTTTGGTTCACCGTTTTCATATACATCTATATAGAATGATAATCTGTGAATCGGTGTTGTAGATTGGTCTTGTATTTGTTCTAATTTAACGATTTGCTGTTTATTGTCCGCATCGAATTCATAGTCAATAACTAAAAGCGGATGTCCTGAAGCTAGAAACCATTGATTAAAAAACCAATTTAAATCTTCTCCACACACCTCTTCCATTGCGATACGTAGTTGGTGTATTTCAACTGTACTAAAAGCGTTATCGTTAAGGTATTTTTTTAAGCCGTTGTAAAAGGCGTCTTCGCCTAAATAATAACGTAACATATGCAACACTCTCCCGCCTTTGGCATAAGAATGGTTATCGAACATATCCTCTTTGTCCAGATAGTCAAAACGAATCATATCGACTTGCTTGCGTTGAGATTCTCTTAAGTAACTGTTAAGGTCAGCATCTAAATGCATATCTGCTTCCATTCGTCCAAAACCTTTTTCTCTCCATATATACTCTCCGTATGTAGCAAAAGATTCATTCAGGGGAAGGTTGGCCCAAGACTCACAAGTAACTAAGTCGCCAAACCAATGGTGAAATAGTTCATGAGCTATGATGTCATCTTCATGATCGTCAAGCAGTTCTCTATCTGTCATCTGAACGAATTCACCGTGAATAACAGCCGTAGTATTTTCCATAGCTCCAGAAACAAAATCTCGCACAACAATTTGAGCATATTTTTCCCATGGATATTCAACTCCAAGAATTTCAGAAAAGTGAGCTATCATTTGTGGTGTTCTGCCAAATATTGCTCTAGCAAAAGGATGATAATCATCTTCTAGGTAATAATCTACATCAATATCTTTCCATTTGTCAGTAGTAATGTTAAAGTCACCAACTGCTATCATAGCAAGGTAAGGAGTGTGTGCTAACTTTTGCTCCCAGTAATCGGTACGAGTGCCGTCGTCATTCTTTTCTGATTTTACTAACAGACCATTGGAAAGAGTCACAAATTCATCTTTCACAGTAATAGCGATATTTTGAGTCATACGCTCATTGGGCTTATCGATAGTAGGAAACCAACACGAACTTGCTTCTGTTTCCCCTTGAGTCCAAATTTGTTGTGGCTTATCCTCTTCACCTAGAGGGTTAATAAAATACAAGCCTTTTGCATCGGTAATAGCGTCGCTTCCTTCAATATTAAGGTCGTTAGGTTTTGCTGTATAATCGATATTTATAGTATACTCTTCGTTTCTGTCGTATATTCTATCTAGCTGAATATCTATCTTTAGACTGTCATAATGGTATTTAAGCTCTTTACCGTTTATGCTAATAGAGTGAATGTCAAATCCTTTAGCGTCTAAAACGAGTTTATCGCTAGCATAAAAATAAGGTCTTATGGTCAATTCTGCCTGACCCAAAACGTATTGCTTTTGCCAGTCAAAACTTACTGATAAATCGGTATGAATCACATCGCTAGTGCGTTTTGCAGAAGCGTTGTACACTTTATTATCAAAAGTTGTTTTATTGGTTTCGGCTTTGTGTTTAATCGAGCCTGTGCTTAATAAAATGCCAAGTGCTATTGCAATGAGAGCTTCCATATATGTATATTTTTGAGAGGTCGTAAAAATAAGAAGAATTCTTTGCTAAATTTGTGATATGAAAGGGAATGTAAATACACGCTTTGAATTTGACTTAAATAAGGATGTCAACTGGGATATTGTCGAAATAAAAGAAAGACAATTTCATATTGTTTACAATGAAAAATCTTTTGTAGCAGATGTTTTAAGCCACGATAAAAAAGCTAAAACCTTTGAAATACAAATCAATAGCAACACCTATACCGTAAGTCTAAAAGATCGTTTTGATGAGCTGCTTCATGACTTAGGAATGGACGTTAGTAATGCCATTAAAGATAATGAAGTTAAAGCTCCAATGCCAGGCAGAGTTCTTGAAATACTCGTCAAAGAAGGTGATTCTGTTTCTGAAGGAGACGGATTACTTGTGTTGGAAGCGATGAAAATGGAAAACATCATCAAGTCTACAAGAGAAGGTGTCTTAAAACATATTCAAGCTAATGAAGGTGATAGCGTTGAGAAAAATGCCATTCTATTGTCTTACGAATAGACTATACAAGTTCAATATCAAACTGAACTAAATCCACAAACTGACTGATACGGTCATTAACCTCTTTCATCTCAAGTCCGTTCATACGCTCTGTACCAAATTTCTCAACACAAAAAGATGCCATAGCTGAACCAATAATAACGGCTCTTTTCATGTTTTCAAAAGAATAATCTTTGGTAGCGCAAAGATGACCTACAAAACCTCCTGCAAAAGTATCACCAGCACCCGTCGGATCAAAGACCTCTTCTAGTGGAAGTGCAGGGGCAAAAAAGACTTCTTTATCATTGAAGAGTAAAGCACCATGCTCTCCTTTTTTAATAATCAGGTATTTAGGCCCGAAAGACAATATTTTTTTAGCTGCTTTTACCAATGAATATTCATCTGAAAGTTGACGCGCTTCTTCATCATTAATAGTTAACACATCCACATTTTTAAGGGCTACCATTAGGTCGTCCATGAAGTTATCCATCCAAAAGTTCATGGTGTCAAGGACTATTAGTTTAGGGCGTTCTTTGAGCTGGTCCAAAACCTTTTGTTGTATGCTAGGCATTAGATTGCCTAACATTAGACATTCACAGTTTTGGTAAGAGTCGGGGACTATTGGGTTAAAGGTCTCTAAAACATTGAGTTGAGTATCTAGGGTGTCTCTAGAGTTCATGTCGTTATGATAACGGCCAGACCAAAAGAAGGTCTTTTCGTTTTCTTTAACTTGAAGGCCTTCAGTGTCAACATGGTGGTTTTGCATCATTTCAATAGCGTCTTGAGGAAAATCCTCACCAACAACAGATACTAAATTTATTTTATTGTGAAATTTGGATGCTGATAAACCAATATAGGTAGCTGCACCACCAACTATTTTGTCTGTTTTACCAAATGGAGTCTCGATGGCATCGAAGGCCACTGTCCCTACAACTAATAAGCTCATAATTTGTCTAAAATTTTATTTTGGCAAATATATTGCATAATTATTAGCATTGTGCTAATATTGCAAACTGATTTTTTCCTCCTTAGCTCAGTTGGTTAGAGCATCTGACTGTTAATCAGAGGGTCCTTGGTTCGAGTCCAAGAGGGGGAGCAAAGTTCAACTAGTGTCTACCAAACAATTATAAGGCTTCACAATTAGTGAGGCTTTTTTGTTTTATCTTTTTTTATTCAACAGTATGTTAAATCCATAAACTTGATGTAGGATGGCTGCCATAAATGTTAATACAATTGATTTTTGAGCAATCACTTGCAGCATAAGGTCTGCTTCACTAAATATTTTTCCTGGGCCAATCTGAGGACCAAAAAATATAATTCTCAAATAAACAAATAGCACTATACAAAAAGCTATATACCCAAGAACATAGGTGTTGCTAAGGAAATTAGAATGGTAAATCGTAAGGCTATGAAGAATACATAGGAAGAAGAGAGTTAGAAAGGCATAATTTGCAAAAAACACATGCGCCCCATAATTAAGATCGTGAGGCACAAATCCAACTCCAGCATAAAAGAATCCTGCTAATAATCCAACAGGCATGGTGATTTTGGAATAAAAAATTGACTTGCTAGAGTCCCCGATAAGACCAAAGACTTTTTTAAAATTAAAGTAAAAGAGCATTAACGTAGCCCCAATCAAAATTAAACTTCCATTAAATAATAGCATGGACGGGGTGTTATCTTTTTGAATAATAGCTAAATTTGTTTCGTCTGTATTTGTTTTTAAACTTCCTAATTCACTCAGAAAATTATGGGTAAAGGAGTAATAATCTGATTGATAGCCAATAATTTCTTTGTGAGATCCTGGGTAAATTAATGCAGCAATTATAGAGCAAAAAAAGAATATTATAATTGATATAATGGGAAGTTTGACTAAATAAAACCTTACTTTTTTCATAAGTCTGAAAAATTAGAAATAAATTCGCTAATATACTTTCTCATATCTTGAGGACTAGAGAAATAATTATAGTCTTCTTTAACAATCATTTTTAAGTATGGCTCTAATTCTTGGGGCTTGTAATAACCAACTACAGGCATAATTGGCCCCCCATTATCATCAAAAAATACCATTGTAGGGTATGCTGATATTCCTAAAAATTGTGTAAACTCATGAGAACTATTCTTTCCTTTTCTCTTAGGATCATACTTTGGATTATTAAAAACACGATCATAAAAATAAATCTCTTCAATTCCTTCTCCATTAAATTTAACAGCATAGAAATTTTCATTTACATATTCTATCAAGTCTTTGTTAGAAAAAGTATGTTTATCTAGCAGCTTACATGGACCACACCAATTAGCATAAACATCCATAAAGATTTTTTTAGGTTCTTTTTTTTGTGCCTCTAAAGCTTCTGGAAATGATATCCAATTTATTTCCTGTGCCTGAAGGCCAAAACTGATTAGTAT
>JAQWJZ010000034.1 GCA_029248105.1 Flavobacteriales bacterium | reverse complement strand
AAGTATTTAGTGTATATTTGCCCTCACATCGCGAGGTGGAGCAGTTGGTAGCTCGTCGGGCTCATAACCCGAAGGTCGTAGGTTCGAGTCCTGCCCTCGCTACTAAATAAAACGGATCAGTACTTCTACTGGTCCGTTTTTATTTATAAATTGAAATATGAAAACCTTAATAATTATAGTTGCTATACTATCTACCGGCTTAATGGCTGGCATATTCTTTACTTGGACAAATGCTGTAAAACCTGGAATAGGAACTCTAGATGATATGACTTATATGAAAGCTTTTCAAGCAATGAATCGCCTCATACTCAATCCATTATTTTACATAGTATTTATTCTGCCAGTTTTAACCATTTCCATTTCCACCTACATGAGTTTTGGTTCAACAAAATTATATGTTTTCGAATTATTTTTGCTGTCAACTCTTTTGTATGTGTTGGGTGTTTTTCTCATAACTATTCTTGGTAATATTCCGCTTAACGAATTGTTAGAGAATACCGATTTGGAAAAAATAAGTCTTACAGAATTAAGCGATTTGAGAGGGAAAATAGAGAATAAATGGAATAACTTTAACCTCATAAGAACTGTAAGCTCCTTTATTTCATTTTTACTATTAGTGATATGTTTATTTTTTATCAAAAACTAAATTTTCTTTTCTAATAAGAATTATAAATGTTCAAAGAAATATTCAAAATATCTGACATATCAAGTGTCTGCGGTGGGGCTATTAAAGTAATTGGAGAAAATAAAGGCACTAATGAAATTGGAGATAATGTCCGCATTGGAAATGAAAATGACAACTTTTTCTATGCTTCGGTTATAGATGCTTCAATTACTCAAAAAAGCATCGAAATTACTCTAGAAAATTTTGGTGAACATGAAATCAAAAAAGGAATGGTAATATATCAGTCTTAAAACTTTAATAAGGCTACGGCATGAGCAGCTATTCCCTTTTCAGTACCTACAAAGCCCATCTTTTCTGATGTAGTGGCTTTAATGGATAGTTGATTGACTTCTATCTGCATACAGTCCGATAGGACTTCTTGCATCTGTGGAATATGGGGGTTGACTTTAGGCTTTTCTAAACAGACGGTGGAATCAATATTGATAATTTCATAGCCCTTGTCTCTTATTAAAGCCATCACATCTCGCAGTAATATTTTACTGTCAATGCCTTTGTAATCAGCAGAAGTATCTGGAAAATGAAAACCAATATCTCGCATATTAGCCGCTCCCAAAATAGCATCGCATATGGTGTGAATAAGCACATCGGCATCAGAATGACCGACCGAACCTTTGACATGAGGAATATGAATACCACCTACTATTAGGTCTTCTCCTTCCCTCAACTGGTGAACATCGTATCCGTATCCTATTCTAATATTCAAAGTAATGTATTAATTATCGACTTGCTCTAATGCGCTAAAGTCGAATGTTAAGGCAAATCTTAAGGTATTAGACAAAGGGTTAACCGCATTAACTTCATCTCTACCTTGAACAGGTATTAGATATGAGAAATCTAATCCAAAGACATTGTATCTAACTCCAGCCCCTAAAGTGAAAAATTGACGATCTCCTTTTGTAGGGTGTTCATAGAAATATCCCGTTCTAACAGCAAATTGCTTGTCATACCAGTATTCAACACCAGTAGAATAAATAAGCTCTCTAACTTCTCTATCGTTATAAGGTGCGTCATAAAAAGATTGGGCAATACCACTTATAACGGAAACATCTGGATCTAAACCACTGATTATTTCCCCATCATCGTTGTACATAGGAGGTGTTGGGACAAGTAATTTATTAATGTTAAATTCAAAGGAAACTTGATTATACTCGTCTAAATCTGTTGCCAGTGAAGAACCTACTCTTAAATTTGTAGGGATAAAATCTTTATCAACAGTTTCAGTATAGGATACTTTGGCACCAATATTAGAAATATTAATACCTGTAGCCCAATCCATCTTTTTACCTGCCATCCTTACTTCCTTAATGTAATATCCAGAAATATCACCCGCAACTGTATGAGCTGGTTTGGTGGCCAGAGTACCTACTTGTTGTCCTCCTGTAAGATTAGAATATACATACCTTAATGCTACACCAGTAGAAAATCGAGGCGATAGTTTGAGAGCATAACCACCATCTAAAGAAAATTCATTTGGATTAAAAGAGCCTAAAGGCGTATTATTTGCATCTGTGAAATTAATTTCTCCAAGGGTAAAATAACGAAGAGAAAAACCCAATACTTGATTTTCATCTAATCGCTTATAACCAGTCAAATAGGATAAATTGATATCTGGTACTAAGGATTTTAACCATGGAGTATAACAAACAGAAAAGCCGACATCATTTTTTACAAAAGCGTATTTTGCAGGATTCCAATGCATTGACATCGCATCAGGTGTCGAAGCCACACCAACATCTCCCATACCACCTGCTTTTGCATCAGGACTTATAATTAAGAAAGGTACAGAGGTCGTAATTGTGTTGAGCCAGTTGTCTAAATTTTCTGACTGTTGAGCGAAAACATTTACAGAAATTACTGAAAATGCTAGAGAGAAGATGGCAAATAATGTCTTAAGTTGATTCATTTGATTGTTGTAATTAATTAACAAATATAAACACAATAAAGATTAATAACGAATCTTTTACTCTATTAGTATTAAACGCCCCGAATTTTTAGCCGTTTTTCCATTAGACAGCCTAGCTAATAAGGAATAAATATAAACTCCTGTATTGAGCTCTGCTCCGTGCTCTGAATTTCCATCCCAACTTATTGGCCCATATCTGTAGCCGTTAGGAATGATATTTTGTTCTATCCGCTTTACTATTCTACCTTGTAAATCCATAATCTGCAAAATCACTTCCATTTCTTCGTTATTTTGATTGTGCTCAAAATAAAAAGAAGTGAAATCAACCACAGGATTTGGGTAGTTTAAAAGGTTTTGAATGCTTAAATTATCCGAGGGAAGAACAACAAATTCCGTAGTACTTTCTGCCGAATTGTTATAAACATCCCAAACCTTAACACGTAAGGTATGTTTACCTTCTGACAAAGTGTTAAAAGGATAATCAATAACACCACTCTTATAACTATTGACATCAGACTCATAGAAGTCATTTAATACTATTGGATTGGCAGACTCTTCATCTAATATGGCCAACATATCGTGCCCAATGCCATTACTAACAGTATTGATACCATTTTCATCATACAAAAGAGCATATAACGATGGATTTGCATCTGTAATGCCTCCTACAACAAAATTGGTGTCGTTCATGAATAGATTAATTTGTGGCCCCGTATAGTCTTCTTCAAAGTCTGACGTTGTACCTCCAACAACCATATCTAAATTATAGCCATACGCATCACATAAAACATCCTGTATATTGCCTTTAGCATATAAACTAATTTTGCCGTTTCCGAAATCGTAATTTATATCCTTAGGTACTATAAATGAAAAAGTAAATTCGCCATTATCAACCGATGATTTGCCTTTAAAAAGTAGGTTTTTTTGTAGATCGAACACAAAAACTGGAGATTCATCTTGACCTAATGTTTGAAATTCTTTTCGTTTATCATAAACCTTAGGAAAAACTAAACCATTGAAATTATTCAATTTAGTACCATTGTGTTGTATTTCACCTGAAATGGTAACGAGACCCAAAGCTTTAGCACTATCTTGAATTTCAGTCAGCACGATATCGTATTCAGGATACGCCAACAGAAGAGCTGGGTCGCCTAGTAAAGTAAAGTTTCTATGATTAGTATTTGAAATGTCAGTAACGTTGTTTTTTGTCCTCATCAAAACATCACCAAGCCTAGGAAACGATTCATCATCGTCTTTAGGAAATAAATTTTCTAAAAAAGCTGTGTTTAAATCCAAATTACTACCCGTAAACACAACTCTTGAAGTAGTTAGCAAGGCTATTGCCCCTCCATTTTCTTTCAAGAAAACTTGTTCGCCTGCCGATACTCTTGCCGGATCATCGTAACGACTGAACTCACAAGTCGCAGTCATAAATAAAGGCAATTTATTTTCATTACTCCAAGAATTGATGTCATCTATTTCTAATATCCTTTCATGAGCCCAGCCTAATTCTCCACCATGCCCCGTATAGTTAACTACGAACATACCTTTATTGACAGCTTCTGAAATAGCATTGTTGGCACTAGCGCAACGCTGACCTCCTGTTGAGGATTCTTGCTCATAGGCATCTAAGTATATTTTATCCACATTCACATTGGGGTAAGAAGATGCTACATAATCAGCAAGTTGTTCTGCTTGTAAAGAATGTACCGTTTCTTGTTCATCGTTATCATCACCGACAAAGCACATATTCAATCGCCAATCGCCATAAGATTCAGAAGAGCTATAGCCTATCACCTTATCTACTGCACTCTTGGCCTCTGCAACTGTTTGAACAGGAAATCGACCAACTCCAATATCTAGAAAAGGAATATTTAAAGCATCCGAAATTAAACTCTCTCCTTCATCCAATAAGGCAAAATAATCATCGGTAACGTAAGAGTACAACTCATTAGTAGAGTTTGCAGACTGATAAGAAACAATATAATTAGTGTTTGTTGAAAGTCTATCTTTAGGATCATAGGATGCATCTCCAAATAACAACAAATAACTTAAGGGATTTTCTTGTTCATAAAGCATTTTAGCAAAATCTCTTATTGCCGACACGTCCTGACTACCAGATGAAAATTCATTATAAATCTGCTGCGGACTTACAACCTCCACATTCAGACCCTTAGTTTCATGGAAAGTTGCCAGTCTATTCGCTTGTTCTAAAAAGGTAGGGTGCGATACAATCAAATAATCAACATCTTTCATAGAATGTAAGTCTTGATTTTCTATTTCTCCTAGAAGGTTTGCCGACAAATAAGTGCCGTTGAAGGCTATAAACTCTCTAAGCACGTCTGTTGAAATTTTAAAAGAAAACTCCGAGCCTGAAATTTGACCAGCAATAGTATTAGGAGAAAGAGGGTCTGTCACGTCCCAAATCTTAGTATTGGAATTGGTATTAGAGAGTAAAAATTCAGTTGTGGAATTTGGCTTAACAGATGCTAATGACCTAAATGGCATTTGACTACCACTCATTATTAACCGTCTTTGAGAATTAATTTCTATAAAATCAATCCAACCTTTACCAGTGGATGAAGAACTGCTGTATTCTAAATTTACCTGTATAGTATTTGATGAGGGGTTAATAAGCTCTTCAAAGGTCTTGAGGTTGGCACGGTTGTAACTCCCATTAATACCAGAAATGGTTAGATTCTGAGTTTGCATCCCACTAGCATCAATACTGAAATTGGAGTTAAATGGCGAGGGCGAATTAGCCGCTAAAATCATTTTCAAATTTGCTGAACCTATTCTGTTAGGAAAGTTAAAATTGAAGGTTCTCGAATCTACCAAATCAAAGACATCACCGTACCAATTTTTACCAGACTTAATGAAGTTCACCTCCTCGTTCTCATGAATCTGATAGTCGTCAAAGATTGTAATTGTGGTATCCGCAGATGAAAGCGATTGAACAGAAGGGACTCTTTGGCCTTCTCCTAGATCTGCTGTAATAAAATAATAGGTGTAGTTATCAAAATAATGCTGTTGACGACTGAAAAAACCTGAACTATTAAGACTCCATTGATTAGGTGACTGACCATAAAATAATATGTAGTCGTTTGCATCAAAACTACCATCAGATTGACCAATCACTTGAATAGCTAATTCTTCTAAGTCAGCAGTCCTTTCAGAAGCATTATCTGTGGGCAACAAACCCCCGGGATGGCCATAAATTCTTAAATTCTGAGGGTTTATACTCGAAATATTCATACCTAAACTCTCTAAATCTTGAAAGGATAATCGATATATTCCATCAGTATTTACGCCAATCTTGTACCAGTTGCCAGTAGAAAGTACGGAGTTAGCAACTGAAGATGTTGATTTTCTTGCGCTAGGCTCATCAACAAACTGCACTTGAACTTCAGCAAATAGTAATTTTTGGTAGACATCGTCATGTTTTATGAAAGGCAAAATTTCACCTCTGATTATATGGTTATTACGACTTTTACCACTGCGGTAAGTAATTTGAGGTATTGAATCAATTAAAAGATTTTTTAAATATTTTTTTTCAGAGGAATCACAAGAAACATAGATTGGGTTTAAAACACGAATTTCAAAGCCAGACCTAATATCAGTCAACTCAAATTCGAAAGACAAATTATGGGATTTAAATTCATTAACAACTAAAGAGTCATTATGCCATTTATAATCTAGAAAATGGTATTGAGAATTTTGCCCATTAACAGTCAAAAAAGTTAATAACAAATAAACAAATATGAAGAAATATCGCATGTATTAAAATGAAATTCAAAGTTAACGTTTATGTTTTCAAAAAAGGTAAAATTCACAAACAAATTGACACCTTAGAAACGCAGATGCAATAATTATATTATCTATTAGTAAGATAAATTGAAACTAATAAGAATATTTTTTTATTTTTGTTAGCTACTAAAATCACAGTCTATGATGAAGAAGATTTTATTCTTTCTAAGCTTATCGCTACTTATTGGTTTTTCCAATGAAGTAAAAGCACAAGATCCTGCCTTTAGCCAATTCTTTGCTAATCCGCTATATCTTAACCCTGCAATGGCAGGAACAAACATATGTCCTCGTATCAGTCTAAATCATAGAAATCAATGGCCTGGTATTGGCAAGACGTATGTCACATACAGCGCATCCTATGACCAATATATTGATAAATTAGGCGGTGGATTAGGCTTTGCTGTAGCGAAAGATGTTGCTGGAGCTGGAAACTTAAACACCACTCACATCAGCGCAAGCTATGCTTACAGATTAAAAATAAATAAGAAACTATCTATTAACGCAGGTTTTGAAGCTGCATATCGACAGCTCGGAATTGACTGGCAGAACCTTACCTTTGGTGATATGATTGATCCCGTTCAAGGTTTTATATATCCAACCAACGAAGACATTGTCAACTACTCTAACTCTAAAGGCTTCACTGATTTTGCTGCTGGTTTCATGGGGTTTGGAAATGCTAACAATCAATTCGATTATTATTTTGGGTTTGCTGCTCATCACATCACCATGCCTGATCAAGGCTTTATTGGTGAAAGTAGATTACCAATGAAAGTAACTGCCAATATTGGTGCTTCATTCCCTCTCAATAGATTTGGTACATATAGAACTAACTCGGGTAATAGACCTAAGAATGCTGCTATTCTTTCTCCAAACATACTATTCCAAAAGCAACAAGATTTTATGCAGTTGAACTATGGAGTATATGTTCTTAAAGGACCTATTGTTGGTGGGCTTTGGCTAAGACAAAGTGCCGAAAACTTTGACGCTTTCATCGTTCTGTTAGGGATCGAACAAGCTACATGGAAATTTGGATATAGCTATGATGTCACTATTTCAGACTTGAATAATAGTAATACGCAAGGTGCTCACGAATTGTCCTTTGCATATAAACTACCATGCAGATATAAAGGCAAAGCATTTGAAACAATAAATTGCCCGAACTTTTAGTTTAAGAAATACTCAGAAAACCATTTAAATTATGAAAAATCAATTATTACTCATTCTTTCTCTCGCTTTAGTCTTCGGATGCAGCAAGGAAAAATCGAAAACAACCGGATGGAATTACAACGATCCAAAACACGGTGGATTTGAAGTTTCAACTAATTATACCGAGCAAATTACCCCTTCAGGAATGGCATTTATAGAAGGTGGGTCATTTACAATGGGACGTGTTGAACAAGATGTGCAATATGATTGGAACAATGTCCCTAAGACGGTTACGGTTTCTTCATTCTATATGGATGAAACAGAAGTTAGAAACATTGACTACTTAGAATATTTATTTTGGATAGAGAGAGTTTACGGTTCTAACTATGACAACGGATCCTATCCTGAAGTTTATTGGAAAGCACTACCTGATACCAATGTATGGAGAGATAAATTATCATTTAACGAACCATACGTGGAAAGTTATTTACGTCACCCTGCATTCAATCAATATCCTGTTGTGGGTGTTAATTGGGAACAAGCCGTTGATTATTGTGCTTGGAGAACAGACAGAGTTAACGAGAGAATACTTATCGATAATGGATACCTTTGGGAGGATCCAGAGCAAGTTGATGAAAATGTATTTAAAACCGACGCCTACAAAATGGGGCAATACGAAGGTAGAATAAGAAGACAGCTTCCTAATCTAAAATTAGGCGTTCATGCTTACGACAAAAAAGCTGGTAAAGACAAAAATGCCGTTCGATATGTACAAGAAAGCGATGGTATTCTATTACCTAGATTCAGATTGCCTACCGAAGCAGAATGGGAATTTGCTGCTCTAGCATTAATAGGTAATACAAAACAAGAAAATATTTCTGAAAGAAAATTATACCCTTGGAACGGAGATGGTGTAAGAAATCCTTCGAAAAGAAATAAAGGAGAAATTGTTGCCAACTTCAAAAGAGGTCGTGGTGATAATATGGGTACTGCTGGCAGACTTAATGACAATGCCGATAAAACAGCTCCTGTAATCAGCTACTGGCCTAATGAATACGGCTTATATAACATGGCTGGTAATGTATCCGAATGGGTAATGGATATATACAGACCACTTATTGATCCTAACACTTCCGATATGAACCCATTTAGAGGTAATGTATTCGAAACTTGGCAAAGAGATGAGGATAGGTTTATCGTAGAAAAAGATACCCTTGGAAATATTATCAAGAGAGAGGTTTCTGTCGAGGAAAACCTTAATAGAAGAAACTACAGTAAATCTGACAATATCAATTATCTAGACGGTGATTTTGATTCTAAAGTCAATGCCCCTGCTAGCGATTGGTTGCAAGATGGTGAAGAGAATACTACAAACCAAGTTTATGAATTAAACCAAACATCATTAATCTCTGACCAAACTAGAGTTTACAAAGGTGGCTCATATAAAGATAGAGCTTATTGGATGGTTCCAGGAACTAGACGTTTCTTAGATCAAAAGCAATCAACGAGCTATATTGGCTTCAGATGTGCTATGGATAGACTAGGACCTCCAACAAGTAATCTTAAAGAAAATAGACGTAAGCCTGTTGATTGGAACAAAAAATCAGGTTATTAAAACTAAAAATTAAAACCCCATTTATTTGGGGTTTTTTTTGATATGGAAATAAAAGAATTACACCAATTATTTATTAATTCATCGGGGGTAACGACCGACTCAAGACAAATTGAGAAAGACAGTATCTTCTTCGCATTAAAGGGTGATAATTTTGATGGTAACCTATACGCACAGAGTGCAATTGAAAAAGGATCTAGTTATGCTGTGGTGGACAATAAAGAGTATTGCTTAACGGATAAGCATATTCTTGTTGAAGATGTTTTAAAATATCTGCAACAACTTGCCAAATATCACAGAAGTCAATTGAATTGTCCTGTTTTAGGAATTACTGGCACAAATGGCAAAACCACAACTAAAGAGCTTATTACAACAGTAATAGAAACAAAATACAAGACCGTTTCAACAAAGGGAAATCTAAACAACCATATTGGAGTGCCCTTAACACTGCTAAGCGCCCAACTTGATACTGAATTTTTAATTGTTGAGATGGGTGCAAACCATATTCATGAAATTGAGTTTCTATGCGGATTAGCACAGATAGACTTTGGTCTTATTACTAATATTGGAAAAGCGCACTTAGAGGGCTTTGGAAGTGTTGAAGGCGTGTTAAAAGCAAAGAAAGAATTGTACGATTATATTGAAAGTCATGACGGCGTGTTATTTGTAAATGGTAATGACGACTTATTAATGTCTATTTCAAAGAATATAAAACGTATCATCTATAATCTTGAAAAACAAAATGAGACTGCCTCCCCTTTTGCAAAAGTTGATTTCCAAGATCATTTAATATCTTCAAAATTAATCGGAGATTATAACAAAACGAATATACTAGCAGCTTGTCAAATAGGTCAGTATTTTAGCGTTAGCACTGAGAATATAAAAGATGCTATAGAGAACTACAGACCGAATAATAACCGCTCACAACTACTTGAGACAACAGAGAACACCATTATAATGGATGCGTATAATGCCAATCCTAGTAGCATGGCAGAAGCCATAAAAGCTTTTCAAAAGATAAAACATAAAAGAAAGCTGTACATATTAGGCGACATGCTTGAGCTCGGCAACAATTCTCTAGTAGAACATCAAAAAATTATTGACCAATTATCAGAAAATGATAGTGAAGTCATTCTGATCGGCAAAGAATTTAAAAAATGTAAACACGATTTTGTTCATTTCTCAGAAAGTGATCAAGCCTTACAATGGATTCAAGAAAAACCTATTAAAGATGCGTTTATTCTAATGAAAGGATCAAGAGGAACTCGATTAGAAAAATTAAGAGAAGCTCTTTAACTCAATTCCTCTTCAATTATCTGTCTAGTAATAAAATAAAAAGAAATTAGCCCTCCTCCTAATACAGAGAACAAAATAAAAGCCATAACTATTGATATTTTATTAACCTTAAGAGGTAGTGTCGGAGAATCAATAATATTTAAAAGCGGCTTATTATTTAACAATGTGAATTTAGAAACTTCCAAATTCTTAACTATTTCACCATACATTATGTTCAATATTTCAACATCACGTTTTAGTCTGATCTCTTCTAATAGTCCCTTAGCACGTTGAACACCGAAATTGGCATCTTTATAAGAGGCATATCTAAACTCTGCATTTTTCAGCTCACTGAGAACAGAGTCAGCTCTAAATGAGAGGAAATTTAATGTGTTTTCAGATTTAGCCGTTTGAAAAAGTGTATAATACTCTTCAAGTTTATCCGCTAATGACTCAATCATTAGTTTAGCAAAATCCTCATTTTTAGAAACACAGGATATTTTGACAATATTACTTTCATCTTCAATACTTGTTGAGATATTACCGTTAGTCAAACTACTAAAAGCTAATCCTAAAATACTATCATGTTGTAAAGTAAAATCATCTCTATTAGTAGTAAAGTACAAGTTCTCAATTTTGGTATCCTTCCAATTTGCTCGATGATTGTTGAAATTAATATGGTGATTGATCAATAATTCTTCTTTACCGTCAATTACACCTCTTGTCAAGAGTGCTTCTTCAACAACTCTTCTAGAGGTAATTAACTCTTGTATGTTAGTCTGACTAAAAGTTCCATTGTTAGCACCGCCTACATTAAACCCAAATTGAGTTGCCATTCCAGACAGCGCACCAAGACCGCCAGAGTCTTGGCTTTCGTCAATTACAAATGTGAGATGCGCCTCAAAGGTTTCCTTTTTAAAATAGGAGTATACACATCCAAAAATGCCAAAAACCATTGCGAAAGCAATGATTTGGATCTTTTTTCTCCACAATAAATTTTTAATGCTGATTAACTTAAGAATTATATCCTTAAGTCTGATTTCATCCTGATTTATGTTTGTATTACTCATATAGATATTATTGCCTAGAAAGGTATAAAATATATAAAGATGCTAAAGCTGAAATCTTAGTAATCGTACCTTCTAAAACCTTAGTCCAATCAACAGGTTCTGGCTTCTGCCTTTTAATCTTCACATCTTCAGTTAGTTTGATTGTAGAACCCATTTCCACTCTTGGGTACAAGACAAACAAACCAAAATCTTTAGCTTTAGAAACTTTGCCAGATGGAGAAATCACCAAGGTGTTTTCCTTAACATTATGTTTAGCAAATCCTCCAGCATAATTATTAATATAAAAGTTTGCTCTTCTTTCTAAAAAAGGAACAGAAATAGATACATCGTCAAAGTTAGAGAGTGCTCCAGTGATTGTAATTAAATCCTGAGTGATAGGAATGTCTATACTATCTTTGTCGTTCAATACAATATTATATTTTGAATTCTTGTACTTCATAGCTTTTTTGAGCTCAATATGTATCGGTATGTATTTTTCGATATACTTTTTTTCAACCTTATTCATTATATCTTTTTCCTCTTTTAGAGGCACTATTTGGACAAACTCTCCGTCAGAGAAAAATCCATTAACAATTCCTTCATCATCTTCATAAAAATCAATTTCATTATCAGGACTTTCCTCAACACTTGTCAAACGATACATTTTAAAAGCATTCATATCGCCAGTGTTTTTTAAACCTCCTGCACGATTTATTAAATCTGAAATAGTTTCATCTTTAGAAAGTAAAGAATAAACACCAGGATATTTGACCTCACCAGAAAGAACAACAGTTCTCACCTCTTCATGTTCAGGGTTTAACCTCACTGCAATTTGATCGTACGGCTCAAGAGCAAAGTTAAGAGCATCATCACTTAAAGCTCCATCATTTGAAATGTCAAATGAGCGCACAATAGCTCTTTTAGATTTAAGATGATTCGTTTCCGCATCATAATCCACAATTCTAGAAACATCAATTTTAGAGCCTGAGGCCTCTGGCGACAAACCACCTGCCATTGATATAATGTCAGACAAGGTAATGCCTTCACCAAAAGAGAAGGTATTAGGAAGTCTTACGCCTCCAGAAATAGTCAGTTCAAACTCATCCATATAATCCCTCTTAGAAAGAAAAAATAACTCATCGTATTCGTGAAGTAAAATATTAGATTCAGCCATTGGGTTTTCAACAATATTGGCAATGTCAATAATGATATAGTCTTTAGTATAATCATCTGACGTTCTAACTAAATAGGCTGACTCCAAAAACAAGTCATCAGATAATGAATTGGACTTGAGCAACATATCATACACTCTTTCTCCTTCAGAAAATTGGTATTCTCCAGAAACACCGGTTGAAGAATTGACGTAAACCAAATCGGCAGGGATTCCTTGAATACTATTAACCATAATTTCATCACCATTATTTAAGTTCAAATTATCTGAACCAACCTCATCAACGGTAATTGTTTTAATAGAGTTATTATCAATTCTATTTACAGTAATTCCATTTTTATATGCCATTTTAGTAAAACCACCTGCATATTTTATTAAGTCACTTAACTTATCGGTAGATTTAACTTCGTATGTGTAGGGTCTATTTACCTCACCTTTAAGATCTACTACTTTTGCTGCCATAGGCACATAAAGGTAGTCGTTGTTTTGCATAAACAAATCTTGAGAGGTAGTAGGGTCAAACAAAAATTTGTAAACATCTAATGAATCTATTGTTTTCCCATCTCTCATTAAATAAATATTTCTAACCGAACCAATCTGACTTGGTCCTCCAGCGGCTACTAATGCATTAAAAGCAGTATTAGTGGCAGGAATAGAATATGAGCCAGGATTAAAAACCTCACCAATAATATTAACGGTTATAACTTTAGAGTAATTTAAGGTCAAATCGAATTGTGACTTTGATAAATCAAAAAATGAACTCATACGATCTTTAACAAGGGATTTGACTGTTTTAAGGTTTTTTGAACCAACATAAATACGCCCAGCATGGCGAGTATTGATGTAACCTCTCTCAGTAACTGTGACGACTTCGCTATGCTCTGCAAGACCCCATATAGAAATCGTTATCTCATCATTTTCACCCAACTGATAATTATCTGGTGCTTGATTGTCATAAGCCCTGGAGAAAAACGATATAACATTATTTCTAAAAAAATCTTGTCCATAAATTTTAGCGCTAGGGTATAAAATAGAATCGTTAAAATTAAATAAAGAATCATTCATCGAATTGTACAATAATTCAGACTGAATCAAAGCTGTTTCAGCTCCGCTAGTATCAATGAAATTAGGATTGTATTTACCTCTTTGGAGTTTATAATCCATAGCCTCACTAATTTCACCTTCAGAAAGACCCATTTGTCTAAGAACATCCTCACTAGGAATGTCAGATGGATTGACATCAGTAGCTTGCATATTTGAGGGTACAAATCTCATAAATTTGCTCATCTGCTCTGCCGTTTGAGCATGTACATTTAAAGACACTAAGCCAATAAATAGAATTAATATTTTCTTCATAATGAAACTATTATTTTTTTATAAATATACTAAAAAGGTTTACTTGAGTACTGAACGTGATATTACAATACGCTGAATCTCAGATGTACCTTCATAAATTTGAGTGATTTTCGCATCTCTCATTAATCGTTCAACATGATATTCTTTAACAAAACCGTATCCACCATGTATTTGAACTGCCTCTGTTGTTGTTTTCATAGCTACTTCAGATGCAAATACCTTAGCCATAGCACTTTCTTTGTCAAAGTTCATCTTGTTATCTTTTAGCCAAGCTGATTTCAAACACAATAACCTAGCTGCCTCTATTTCTGTAGCCATGTCTGCTAGTTTAAAAGCAATAGCTTGATGTTCGTGTATGGCTTTACCAAATGCTTTTCTTTGCTTAGAATATTCTAAAGCCAATTCATAAGCACCTGAAGCAATACCCAAAGCTTGTGAGGCAATACCTATACGACCTCCTGAAAGGGTAGACATGGCAAACTTAAATCCAAAACCATCCTCACCTATCCTATTTTCTTTAGGCACTTTAACGTCAGTAAAAAGTAGAGAATGGGTGTCAGACCCCCTGATTCCTAATTTATTCTCTTTCAAACCCACTTCAAATCCCGGCATATCTTTTTCAATAATAAATGCGTTGATACCTCGATGACCTTTTTCAGGATTCGTTTGAGCTATCACCAAATAAACAGAAGCTGAATTTCCATTGGTTATCCAGTTTTTGGTTCCATTTAAAATGTAGTGGTCTCCTTTATCAATAGCCGTTGTTTGTTGCGAAGTAGCATCGCTACCAGCCTCAGGTTCAGAAAGACAAAATGCACCAATTTTTTCACCTTTGGCTAATGGCACTAAATACTTTTGTTTTTGCTCTTCCGAACCATATTTTTCTAATCCCCAACATACCAATGAATTGTTTACCGAAACAATAACAGAAGCCGAAGCATCTACTTTGGAAAGTTCTTCCATTGCCAAAACATAAGAAATAGTATCCATTCCAGCACCACCGTACTTAGGATCGACCATCATTCCCATAAAACCAAGCTCTCCTAGCTTCTTAATCTGTTCAGTAGGAAAAGTTTGGGTTTCATCTCTTTCTATTACGCCAGGCAGCAATTCTGTTTTAGCAAAATCCCTAGCTGCATCACGAATCATTATATGTTCTTCCGTTAAATTAAAGTTCATTTGTATGTATAGTTAGTTTAAATTTGAGCTCAAAAATAGTCTTTTTAACTAATATGAGTTTTTCTAAACAATACAAAGTTTTAGGTCTAATGTCCGGCACTTCCTTGGATGGAATTGACCTTGCATTTATAACATTTAATTATGATAAAGTATGGCAGTATGAATTAGGTGTTTGTCAAACCTTTACTTATCAAATGAAATGGCTCAAAGAATTGAAAGAACTACATTTAAAATCTAGAGATTATATAAACAAAATCGACATCAAATATGCTGAATACCTATCCCAAACAATAGAAAGCTTCATCTCGAATAACAAGCTAGATATTGACTTGATATGTTCACACGGACACACTATACTGCATGAACCCAAAAAGGGTGTAACGTTGCAAATAGGCAATGGGGAAATCATTAATAAATTACTAAACATTCCTGTTGTCAGTGATTTTAGAAGTGGGGATGTTGCATTAGGCGGTCAAGGTGCACCACTAGTGCCAATAGGAGATGACTTACTTTTTAGCAATTACGATTATTGTCTAAACTTAGGTGGATTCAGTAATTTTTCATTTAAAAATAATGGATTGAGACAAGCCTATGACATATGCCCAGTAAACATCGTACTAAATGAATATGCTAATAAATTAGGTAAGGAATACGATAATGAAGGGCAAATTGCCAAAATAGGAAGTATAAATAATGAGCTCTTGAATGAACTAAATGGCATAAGCTACTACCAAAATTTACCACCGAAGTCTTTAGGAAAAGAATGGTTAGAAAAAGATTTCCTACCAATCTTAAAAAGATATAACGATAGCGTTCCTAATATTATGCGAACAGTGGTTGAACACGTAGCGATTCAAATTGCTGATTGCATCAAATTAGGACAATGCCTCGTTACAGGAGGCGGAGCATTGAACGCTTTCCTTATGCAAAGGATTGCGGCAAATTCTCAAGCTAATTTCATCTTAGGCAATAAAAAACTTATAGAATACAAAGAAGCCTTAATATTTGGGTTATTGGGCGTACTAAACAGAGAAGGAGAAATTAATTGCTTAGCATCAGTAACGGGGGCTAAAAGGAATTCCATAGTGGGCAAGTATTTTACTTAATAATAATTACTTTTGCTAAAATTTACTTTCAATGAAAAAATTATTAGACCAATACGAAAACAAAAAACCCGAGATAGTTTTTGAATGGAGCGACAGCGAGACTGAAGCAGAAGGTTGGGTAGTTATTAACTCTTTGAGAGG
The DNA here is from genome assembly GCA_029248105.1 of Flavobacteriales bacterium. Lineage (NCBI taxonomy): Bacteria > Pseudomonadati > Bacteroidota > Flavobacteriia > Flavobacteriales > Flavobacteriales bacterium. The sequence goes on along the minus strand of JAQWJZ010000034.1, from coordinate 8,655 downwards.
AGGCGCTGCTGGTGGAGGTACTCGAATGAGAAAAGGACTTAATAAACATGAAGTTGTTTCTCTTGCTAAAACTATGGAGGTTAAATTTACAGTTGCAGGGCCAGCAATTGGAGGAGCTAAATCGGGAATTAATTTCGATCCAAAAGATCCAAGAAAAGAAGGCGTACTTGAAAGATGGTATGCCGCAATTACTCCCCTATTAAAAAATTATTATGGTACGGGTGGCGACCTAAATGTAGATGAAATACACGAAGTTATTCCTATCACTAAAAACTTAGGCGTAGAACACCCTCAAGAAGGTGTTTTTACTGGTCATTTCAAGCCTAGTTCTGCAGAAAAAAGTAAAATCATAAAACAGTTGCAAGACGGCGTTTTACTTGAGATAACAAATCCATCTCTTACACCTGATGTTAGCCGCAAATATACGGTTGCTGACATGATTACTGGTTTTGGTGTTTCTGAAGCTGTTAAGCATTTTTACCATTTGCACAATGAAAATTTAACTGATAAAAAAGTAATTATTCAAGGCTGGGGAAATGTTGGCTCTGCCGCTGCGTTTTACCAAGCATCCGAAGGAGCTAAAGTTGTTGGTATTATTGATCAAGAAGGTGGCCTTATCAAAGAAGAAGGGTTTACTTTTGAAGAAATACGCACACTATTTTTGAATAAAAATGGCAATAAATTATCTTCAGAAAAGATGCTTTCATTTGAAGATGTAAACAGTAAGATATGGGATATTGATGTGGATATTTTCATCCCTGCTGCTGCATCACGACTAGTAAATAAAGATCATTTGGAACGTATGATTGCCCGAGGACTAGAAGTCATTTCATGTGGCGCAAACGTACCTTTCGCTGATAAAGAGATATTCTTTGGAACTATTGGCGAGTTCGCTGATGAAAGAGTAAGCGTTTTACCCGATTTCATAGCCAACTGTGGCATGGCTCGTGTGTTTGCTTTTCTGATGAACCCAAACATAGAGATGAATGACACAAGTATTTTTGATGACACCTCAACAACGATATTAAACGCCTTAAAAGAATCACACAAGATTAACTCTTCAAAGACAGAAATTTCAAAAACTGCCTTTGAAATCGCACTTAACCAACTCATTTAAACAATGAACTTTCAAGACCTATTACAACAAGAATTTTTGAGCAATACACTAGAAAATTACTTCTGGTTTATTGGCTTCATCGTATTTGGAATGATATTTAAACAAGTTATATCTAAATATTTGAGTCATATTATTTATAAAATAATCAATAGAGACAAAACAATTAATATCAGTACTTTCGATGAATTGCTCATCAAACCTATTGGCTTTTTTATCTTGCTAATGTTCATCTACCTTGGGTCGTTGAATATCTCTTTCCCAGAATTATTGAATATTGAAAACAGCCAATTTAGTTTAAAACTAGTTGTCAATAAGATTTTTACAATAGTAGTTTTATTCTCGATCTTAAGAATAGGACTCCGATTTGTTGATTACTTAGGAATAGTTTTTCTAAATAAAGCCGATGCTACCGAAAGTAAAATGGATGACCAATTGGTCCCTTTTGTAATTGAAGTAGGTAAAATAGCCGTCTATATTGTATTATTTTTTATTCTTTTAGGCAGAGTGTTCAATATAGATGTAACCGCTTTGGCAGCTGGTGTAGGAATTGGTGGTATCGCTATAGCTATGGCCTCTAAAGAAAGTTTAGAAAATCTTTTGGGTTCATTTACTATTTTCTTCGACAAACCTTTTGTTGTTGGTGATTTAGTCACTACTGGCGGAATTACAGGAACTGTAGAAAAAGTGGGGTTTCGCTCTACACGTATTCGCACTTTTGACAAAAGTATAGTCACAGTTCCCAATAAAAACATGATCTCTGCCGAGTTAGACAACCTAGGCAAAAGAAAAGTCAGACGAGCAAGATTCTATATAGGCTTAACTTATGACACCACCATTGAGCAGATGAAAAAAGTAGTTAAAGAAATTGAAACTTTGATTAACGAACATCCTAAGACTGACCAAGAAGGAAGGGTTAAGTTCCAAGAATTTGGCGCAAGCTCCTTAGACATAATGGTTCTTTACTATGTCGACTCTACAAAGTGGGACGATTTTATAGATGTCAAGGAAGACATCAACTTCAAAATTATGGAAATTGTAAAGAATAACGATTGTGAGTTTGCTTTTCCATCTACAACTGTATATTTGCAAAAATAAATTAACCAACAATTTAAATTATAATGATTTACCTTTCTATGTTAGTCGTTTTTGTTTTAGGATACGTACTAATAGCCTTTGAACACCCTCTTAAAATTGATAAATCTGCTTCAGCACTTATAGCAGGCTCCTTATGTTGGGCAATTTTTGCATTAGGCTTATATGAGATTGATATCACCTCAGATACTTTTACTAATTTCTTAAACTACTTTCAGTCCAAAGATTTAAGCTATACTAATGAATATATCGTTGAGAATATTGATTATGTTAAAAAGAATTTTGTTTTGTATGAGCTATCTCATCATCTGTCAGAAATAGGTCAAATCTTATTCTTCCTTTTAGGTGCAATGACCATTGTAGAATTAGTAGATGCTCATCAAGGTTTTTCAGTAATAACAGACCGAATCAAAACCACTAACAAAGTTAAATTAATGTGGATTTTATGCGTACTGTCATTCTTCTTTTCAGCAACACTAGATAACTTAACTACAGCCATCGTAATGTCTGCTCTGTTAACCAAGCTTATTGAAGATAAAAAAGACTTATGGCTATTTGCTGGTATGATTATAGTTTCTGCCAATGCTGGTGGTGCATGGTCACCTATTGGTGATGTGACTACTATTATGCTGTGGATAGGTGGTCAAGTTACAGCCACTAATATCATCACTTCAGTTATTATCCCTTCTGTAGTTTGTATGGTTGTTCCGCTGATTTACTTAACGTTTAAGCTAAAAGGAAATATCACAAGACCAACCAACACTGAAGCTTTAGAACACATTGCCAATCCAACGACTCCATTCGAAAGAAAATTCATTTTCTTTTTAGGTGGTGCTGGACTATTATTTGTCCCTGTATTTAAAACAATTACTCACCTACCTCCCTATATCGGTATTCTTTTAAGTTTAGGGGTAATGTGGCTAACTACTGAATTACTACATAGAAGTAAAAATCACGAAGCTAAGTCAGACCTAACAGTAATTGGCGTACTCAAGAAAGTAGACGTGCCAACTATATTTTTCTTCTTAGGAATTTTATTAGCCGTAGCATCTTTACAAAGTATGGGTCATTTAAACGATATGGCCGTTATACTGGATAACACTTTTGATGGTAACATCTATGTTATCAATATAATTATAGGTCTTCTTTCTGCCATTGTCGATAACGTACCACTTGTAGCAGGCGCAATGGGCATGTACGAAATTGGAACAGGCGTATTTGCTGTTGATGGCACATTTTGGGAGTTCTTAGCTTATTGTGCAGGAACCGGAGGTAGTGTTCTTATTATTGGTTCTGCTGCTGGTGTAGCCGTTATGGGCATTCTAAAAATTGACTTTATTTGGTACATAAAGAAAATAAGTTTCTTAGCTCTAATTGGTTATCTTGCAGGAGCAGCCACCTATATACTTATGCAATAAGGACAATACTTATAACGTTCTCTTAAAAAAATAATTATGAAATCACTTTTATTACAAATCAACACCCTTAGCGATAGTCTTTCTAGTGCTGGAATTGATGGAGAGATAGTAGAAGAAAAAACACTTTCTATATTAGAACTCATTACTAGTGGTGGTACTGGCGGTAATTTAATCATGATTACATTGGGAGTATTATCTGTGATTTCTGTTTATTTATTTATAGAAAGATACACTACCCTCAATAAAGCAAGAAAGATTGACTCTAGCTTTTTGAATAGCATAAAAAACTACGTACAAGACAAAGATATTAAGGCGGCAAAAACGCTCTGTAAGAACACAGATAGTTCTATTTCTAGAATGCTGGAAAAAGGGATTGACAGGATTGACAAACCCATGACAGATATATCCTCAGCAATAGAAAATCAAGGAAAGCTTGAGGTTTATGTGCTAGAAAATAACTTAGCTAACCTCGCTACTATTGCTGGTGCTGCCCCTATGATTGGATTTTTAGGAACAGTTATTGGTATGATTGTGGCTTTCCACGAAATGGCAAGTGCAGGAGGAAATATTGATATAGAAATGTTATCCAAAGGTATTTATACTGCTATGGTTACAACGGTTGCTGGACTAGTGGTAGGTATCATCGCATACATTGCTTACAATGTTTTAGTTACTAAAGTAGAAAAAGTCGTTTTCTTACTAGAAACAACGACAACAGACTTTATGGATTTATTACACAACAATAAATGAGTTTAAGAAGTAAAAATAAGGTAAGTGCCAATTTCAGTATGTCGTCAATGACGGATATCGTGTTTTTATTACTTATCTTCTTTATGCTAACATCTACTCTTGTAAGTCCTAATGCCCTCAAGTTATTATTGCCAAATAGTAAGGCAAGAACTTTAGAAAAACAAACCATATCCGTATCTATTACTCCAGAAATAGAATACTACATTGAAGACCAAAAGTACCCTTTCGACCAATTAGAAAATCAACTAAAACAACGATTGGCAAACGAGCAAGAACCTGCAATAGTACTACACGCTGACAAAACTGTAGATATTGAATTTGCAGTCAAGGTAATGGACATTGCCTACAGAAATAAGTACAAGGTAGTACTTGCCACAAATCCCAAATAATGATAAAACCTTCAAAAAATAGACGCAAAGCAATCATTGGAACAGTTTTGTTTCATATTGGTCTGCTTATGTGTTTCATTTTTATGGGCTTAACTTATCAAATACCTCCACCACCAGAAGAAGGCATTACCATAAATTTTGGCTATGAAGACTTCGGTAGTGGCGCAGAACAACCTGAACAAATTATTGAAGAAGAGCAAGTAAGTCCACAAGAAGTGATAGAAGACAATCCTGTTACTGAAGAGCTTAGCACTCAAGATGTTGAAGAAACACCTACTGTCAAAAAAGAAGAACCCAAAGAGAAAAAAACAAAAGAAGTCAGAGAAGTAGAAGAGAAAAAGCCTGAGCCCGTAGTAAATACAAAAGCACTTTACCCTGGCAAAAAACAAAATAACAGTAGTAGTCAAGGTGTTAGCGAAGGACAAGGTGATCAGGGAAGTCAAGATGGTGACCCTAATTCAAATGCATACACAGGAGGTGGCATAGGCACAAATGGGATTGCATATAAATTAGGCGGCAGAACAGTAGCTGAAATTAAAAAACCAACTTACGATTCTCAACAACAAGGAAAGGTAGTGGTTACTATTAGAGTAAATAGAAATGGTAAAGTAATAAGCGCTACACCTGGCGCTAAGGGTTCAACAACAACTAATACCTACCTATATTCTAAAGCTAAAGAGGCTGCCCTTAAAACCACATTTGAGGCAAATACCTCCGCTCCTGAAATTCAAGTAGGAACAATCATTTACAATTTTAAGCTGAACTAATGACTTATCAGCAATGTTTGGATTGGCTATATAGTCAATTGCCAATGTACCAACGCACAGGTAGTGTTGCCTACAAAGCAGACATAGGCAATATCGTTCAAGCTTGTGAACGATTAGGCAATCCCTATAAGAATTTTAAATCCGTACATATAGCTGGAACGAATGGTAAAGGCTCAACAAGTCATATGATAGCTTCTATATTACAAGAAGCTGGCTATAAAACTGGTTTATACACCTCTCCTCACCTTAAAGATTTTAGAGAGCGAATTCGTATTAACGGAGAAATGATTAAAGAAAATAATGTTGTTGATTTTATAGAAAACAATAAAGATTGGTTTAGTCAAATAGGTATGTCGTTTTTTGAAATGACCGTAGCCCTAGCCTTTCATCATTTCTCACAAGAAAAAGTAGATATTGCTATAATTGAAGTCGGATTAGGGGGGCGTTTAGATAGCACTAACCTCATTAAACCTGAACTTTCAATCATTACCAACATAGGATTGGATCATACCGAACTATTAGGGAATACTATTGAAAAAATCGCTAAGGAAAAAGCAGGGATTATTAAACCAAATACACCTATTCTTATTGGCAGAAAACAAGAAAAAACGGCTTCAATTTTTGAAGAATACGCCAACAAGAATAACTCTCAAATATATTATTCTGACACTTGTGATTTTGAAACCGATTTAAAAGGTCTCTATCAAGGAGAGAATAAAAACACAGCTTTTACAGCAATCAATATCTTAAAAAATCAAAATTGGAATATTCATCAAAAAGATATTCAAGAAGGATTAAAGAACGTTCAAAAAAACACTTCTTTGTTAGGAAGGTGGATGACCCTAAGCGATACTCCATTAGTTATTTGTGACACAGGACATAATGAAGATGGAATAAAATTGATAGTTGAACAGATTAATAGTACAAACTACAAAGATTTACATTTTGTTTTTGGTGTAGTTAATGACAAAAGCATCAACACTATATTAAAACTACTACCGAAAAACGCCAAATACTATTTCTGTCAAGCCAAAATACCTCGAGCTATGAATCCAGAGTTACTATATCAAAAAGCAAAAAAGCATCAATTGAATGGGAAGATATTCACATCGGTAGATGCAGCAGTAAATAATGCAAAGAAAGAGGCTCATAATGACGACCTCATATTTATTGGAGGAAGCACCTTTGTCGTTGCTGAGTTATTCTAGCAATACTTTTTTAAATATAATTTGTGATTGACACAAAATCAGTTATATTTGCCAACCAATTTTGGGCGATTAACTCAGTTGGTTCAGAGTGCCTCCCTTACAAGGAGGAAGTCGGGGGTTCGAGTCCCTCATTGCCCACCAAAGCGGAATCCATCTCATTTTGAGACAGTTTTCCGCTTTTTTTATTCTCACAAAGCCCTGTGGTTCTTTTAGTTAGCTCAAATAATAAATGTGTTTCAGGAGTTCGAACTCGGTCATTTTCCTTGTTATAAGTCGCTCCCTTGGGAAACACAAATTGTTGAAGTTCATGTTTTTGATCATATGACATATCTAACCATGTAGAAGATAGATTTTTAGATACTTTTATCGCTTCATTAGTGACCATTTCAAGGTTCGAACTGCCGTTTTGCCCAAAGTCTATTTTTTGCTCAATTTCAGCCATCTCATCACTAAATTTTTGAGTGTATTTTTGGTATAAATCTTGACCTATTTCACCAATTGCAAATCGCTCTTCTAATTTCTCAAGCTGAGTTTCTACCTTTTTCTTTTGAGCTGACAATTGCTTCAAATCAAAGTGTTTGTTGGAATGGTATTTACTAAAAGCATATGTCACTAATTGTTTAAATGGTTTTTCTAATCCATCTCTTAGCTCATAGTTCTTTAAATGCTCGGCAAATGCGTTATTAAGCTTATTAGCGTTGACATTTAATTTTGTTCCTTTACTTCTTGACTTATAATACCATATTCCCTTTTTCTTGACAAGATAGCCTGTTAGTGGATCACCTGTCTTTTCGCATTTCATAAATACTTTTAGTGGTATATGCTCAAGATTAGTATTCTTTGTTTGTAAGCGATGATTGTTAGTCATTAGATCATTTACCTTCAGCCAATCTTTTTCACTAACAAGCTTTGGGTGTTTACCCTCTATCACTTCACCTGGAATGAGTTTATTGATGATTTTACCGCAGTAAAAAGGATTAGTGAATATATTATTCAACCGCTTGTGCTTAATATCCATACCCGCTCTTTGTAGCTTAGTTGCAATATCAATGTTTCTCTTTCCTTGTAATTTCCACATAAAGGCTCTTTTTATCAGTCTTCCTTCATTATTGATATATAAGTGTTGAATATTACTTTTCTTTCCCTTATTATCATTGCTATAGCCTCGTGGTAGTTTTGATAGCCAATAACCTTCTCTAAGTCTTTCTTTCATCCCCGTTACTGATTTGTCTTTTCTTAGTTCATTATCAAACTGAGAGAACATATAGTAAAGATTCTGTTGAAAGCTACCCGAGGGGGAAAGCGGGTCTACCTCTTGAGTAGCCGATAGAGTCTTTACTCCATTTTTAAGTAATTGCTGACTAATGTAGGCTCCATTAGGTCCTGTTCTTGAAAAACGGTCATAGGAGTATACTATTATGGTATCTACCTCCTTATTGCGTTTAACATAAGATAGCATTCGCTGAAATTCTTTTCGCTCATCACTCTTGGCAGATTCAAAGGTTCCACCAAAATAGTCCAGAACAACAAGCCCTTTCTTTTTAGCAAAGTCTTGACAGTATTTCTTTTGGGTTTGTAGTGAAGCGTTATTCTCGGCTTGTTCTTTTGTAGATACTCTTGTATAGATAACCGCTTTATTGGAGGTGGTGTGATTATCATTTGAGTAGCTATTTGCTAACTTTTGGAAATAAGGATCAATTTTCTTCATCTTGTTCACTGTTTAGATTAATACTTTCATGGGTGATGATATACTCTACAATGAGATTTGAAAAAATAGCTAGCTCATCAATAATAAGCTGACACTGCTCTTTAGTTAACTGCTCACCCTTTTCATTTTTTTGTTTGCTTAGTGATTGCACCAAGTCTTTTTTTATTTGATTTAAACTCACAACGCATAAGTTGTGAGTTTAAATC
>JAQWJZ010000033.1 GCA_029248105.1 Flavobacteriales bacterium | reverse complement strand
TTAAGCGCTTCAGCACCCCCGACTATTTCTAGTATTTCGCCTGTAATAGCCGCTTGTCTAGCCTTGTTGTAGGTTAGAGTCAATTCTCTTTTTAACTCACCCGCATTATCGGTAGCCTTGTGCATAGCCGTCATACGTGCGCCGTGCTCGGAAGCGTGAGAATCCAAAACCGCTTTAAAAAGCTGTATCTTCAAAGATTTTGGGATAAGCTCAGCTACAATCTCTTCTTTTTCTGGCTCAAAAATGTAGTCGCCAATAGTAGCCGTATCTTCTGCTGGTGTTTCCAACGGCAAATAGGCTTCAGTCATCAAATTCTGAGAAGCAGCATTCTTAAACTGATTGTACACCACCACCACTTTATCGTAACGCCCTTCCACAAAATGACTCATTAAGTCTTGAGCTATCAGCGAGGTATTAGCAAAAGTAAGGTCGTTGTACAAATCGTCATGAGAAGAAACCACCTCAAAACCATTCTTAGCAAAATGCTCAGATGCTTTCTTACCTATAGTAACAAAAGCAGCCTTGTCGTATTCTTGGGCTAGTGCTTTTGCTCCTTTTATCACGTTATTGTTAAAAGCACCACACAGACCTCTGTTGGATGTTACAGCAACTATCAAAACGGATTTAACCTCTCTGGCTTCAGCATAAACACCGCCTTCAGAAGCGTCTAGTGTAGAGCTTAGGTTGACCAATAACTCACTTAACTTGTTGGCATACGGACGCATCTGTGTAATGGCGTCTTGAGCTCTTTTGAGCTTGGCTGCCGATACCATTTTCATGGCACTTGTGATTTGCATAGTAGAACCTACCGAAGTAATTCTAGCCCGTATTTCTTTTAAGTTAGCCATAGTTTATGCTGCGTATTTCTTAGATAAATCGGCACATACCTTACGTAAAGTGTCCGTGATATCATCACTCAACTTACCTGCTGCTAAAGCGTCTAAAACGTCTTGGTGCTTGCTGTGTAAGAAAGCGATAAATTCGGATTCAAATTCTTTAACCTTATTAGTAGGTACATCCATCAAAAGACCGTTAGTACCACAGAAAATGATAGCCGCTTGTTCTTCTACTCTCAAAGGAGAATACTGACCTTGCTTTAGAATCTCTACGTTACGTTGTCCTTTTTCGATAACCGCCGTAGTAGCCGCATCTAAGTCAGAACCGAATTTAGCAAAAGCTTCTAATTCACGGTATTGGGCTTGGTCAAGTTTTAATGTACCTGATATTTTCTTCATGGATTTAATCTGTGCCGAACCCCCTACACGAGATACCGAAATACCCACGTTAATAGCTGGACGAACACCCGAGTTGAATAAGTCACCATCTAAAAATATCTGACCGTCCGTAATAGATATTACGTTGGTTGGAATATATGCCGATACGTCACCCGCTTGTGTTTCAATAATAGGTAGTGCCGTTAGTGATCCGCCCCCTTTTACCATCCCTTTTAAAGAATCTGGTAAGTCGTTCATCTGTGCCGCAATAGCATCGTCATTAATTACTTTTGCTGCTCTTTCCAATAAACGGGAGTGAAGATAAAATACATCACCAGGATAAGCCTCACGACCTGGAGGTCTTCTTAATAATAAAGATACCTCACGGTAAGCTACCGCTTGTTTGGATAAATCGTCAAATACAATCAATGCTGGACGACCTGTGTCTCTAAAGAATTCGCCAATGGCTGCTCCCGCTAGTGGTGCATAAAACTGCATCGGTGCAGGATCAGAAGCATTAGAAGCAACGATAACAGTATAATCTAATGCTCCAGCATCTTCTAAAGTCTTAGCGATAGATGCAACGGTAGATCCTTTTTGACCTACAGCAACGTAGATACAAAATACAGGCTCTCCCTTGTCGTAAAATTCTTTTTGATTGATAATCGTATCGATAGCTACTGCCGTCTTTCCTGTCTGACGGTCGCCAATGATAAGCTCTCTTTGACCTCTACCTACTGGAATCATAGCGTCAATAGCTTTAATACCTGTTTGTAAGGGCTCGTTTACTGGCTGACGATAGATAACACCCGGCGCTTTTCTCTCAATAGGCATCTCGTAAGTGTCGCCTTGTATAGGTCCTTTACCATCAATAGGGTTTCCTAAGGTGTCAACCACACGGCCCAACATTCCCTCACCTACATTGATAGAGGCAATACGGTTTGTTCTCTTAACAACATCGCCCTCTTTAATCCCTTTAGAAGGTCCCAATAATACCGCACCGACATTATCTTCTTCTAAGTTCAAAACGATACCTTGTAGTCCGTTTTCAAACTCAATAAGCTCACCCGACTGTACGTTGGTTAAACCGTACACACGAGCAATACCATCACCCACTTGTAATACAGTTCCTACTTCTTGTAAATCAGACTCGGATTTGAATCCTGCTAATTGTTGTCTTAAAATTGCTGATACCTCAGCTGGTTTTACTTCTGCCATAGTTGTGAATTTAGAAGTCCTTTATGTAAAGGTTTTTATTAAACGATTGTTTTAAATCTTTTATCTGACGCGCTACACTGGCGTCTAATTGTTTGTCGCCCAACCTTAGGATTGCTCCTCCGATTAAACTTTCATCTACTTGTTCTGTTAAATCGACTTGGCTAACCCCTTGTTGTTTGATGAAGTCCAACACTTGAGCTCTTGTATCATCATCTAATGCTACAGCCGTTGTTAGTGTCGCCGACTCAATGCCTTTGTCCATTTTGTATAACAATAAAAAACGCTCTGCTATATCTAGCAAAAGGGCTTCTCTTTTCTTTTTGGTAATTAAGTTGATAAAGGCCAATGCTAAAGGAGAAAAGCTGGAAAATATTTCGTTTATAATAAGGAGTTTTTTATCCGTTTTAACCACTGGACTTTTTAACAGCAGGGTTAATTCTCTTGACTCTTGACATATAGCAACTACCGCCGCCATATCCGACTTACAGTCGTCTAAGGAGCTTTGCTCTTTAGCTAATTCTAATAAAGACTTAGCGTATCTTAATGTTGCTCTGGTATTTCTCATCTTAACTTAAAGCTGCTTCTTTTAAAGCGTTGTTTACCATTTCTTTTTGCCTGTCGTTGTCTTTTAGCTCAGCCTTTAATATTTTCTCAGCAATGTCAATAGACAAATCCGCAACTTGGTTTTTCAATTCTGTAATAGCGGCGAGCTTCTCGTTGTTGATTTGCTCACGTGCAGAGGTTAAAACCTTGTCGGCTTCTACTGTTGCTTGAGTTTTAGCCTCAGCAATAATGACGTCTTTAATTTCTCTTGCTTCTTTAAGGATAGCATCTCTTTCTGCTTTGGCCTCACGCAAAATGCGTTCGTTGTCAGCATTAAGGGCTTCCATCTCTTTCTTAGCGTTGTCGGCAGCCTCTAAAGCACTTTTAATGCCTTCTTCTCTTTCTTCTACTGCACCTAAAATAGGTTTCCAAGCGTACTTTCTTAACAAGAATAACAGCGTCAAGAATAAGACCGTCTGCCAGATGAATAAGCCTATTGAAAAGTCGTTAATTAAAGTTTCCATATCAATTCTTTGTTTCTTTTTTTCTTAATGAGTAAAACCAAAACTGTAAGCAACCCTTACAGTTTTGATTTATAATTGAAAATTATACCGCAAATAATGCCGCAAATCCAATACCTTCAATTAATGCTGCTGCAATAATCATTGCAGTTTGGATTTTAGAAGTCGCTTCAGGCTGTCTAGCGATAGCGTCCATGGCTGAACCACCGATTCTACCGATACCGAAACCTGCTCCGATTACTACTAATCCTGCACCTACGATAGCTGGAATTTCCATAATTAGAAAAATTTAAAGTTAATACTCAGTTAAAAATTAATGTTCATCGTGATGTTCTTCTACGGCAGCTCCAAAATATAAAGCCGTTAGCATAGTGAATATATAGGCTTGTAGAAATGCTACTAGCAACTCTATTAAACCTAAAAACAGTGTCAAACCATAAAAGGCACCACTAGCCAGAACGTTTCCGGCCATATATACCAAACCAATAAGCGCCATTAAAACCACGTGACCCGCCGTAATGTTGGCATACAAACGAATCATCAATGAAAATGGCTTAATTATTGTTCCCAATAACTCAATAGGCATAAGGACTATTTTCATAGGTACTGGTACACCCGGCATCCAAAAAATATGTCCCCAATAATTTTTATTGGCTGTAAATTGTGTAATCAAATAGGTAATTAATGCTAAAGCAAAGGTTACCGCTATATTTCCTGTAACGTTAATGCCGAGCGGTGTCATTCCAGCAAGGTTCATAAACCAAATGAAAAAGAATACCGTTAGCAAATAACTCATGTATTTTTTATAATGCTTTTCTCCAATGTTTGGAATAGCAATATCGTCTCTAATAAACAAAACCAAAGGCTCTAGCAGTCTTCCAAAACCGCTTGGTATTGGTCCTTTTCTGTAAGATTTAGAAAGGGCAGTAAAGAGGAAGAAGAGAAGTAGACACGTTAACATCACCACAAAAACATTTTTGGTGATGGATAAGTCTAATGGCTTGTCATTTAAGGCGTGATGGTGGTCGTCGTAAACAAGGGTTCCTTCAGTATCGGTAGAATAAATTTTACCGTGATCCATAAAGTAATAGTTGCCATTACTTTCAGCAACAGCCTCACCGTGGTGGAAAGCGCTGGACATAAAAACATGCAAACCATCATCCCATAAAATGATAGGTAATGGAAAAGAAACACCGTGAAAAAGCTCAAAGGAATGAGAGTCTTTCAGGTGATGCGCAATAGTTTCCTTGATTTCTGTACGTGTATCTTTCTCGACATGGTGAACCTCAGAATGATCATCTGAATGAGAGTGGTTGTCGTGTGCAAATGTTACACCACTGATTGTAAGTGTAAATAGTAAGGCTAGTAAACTATATTTTCTTCTCATTGTCTGCAACAAATTGCTATTAAAGAATTCGCTGCAAAACTAAATATTATTGTTTATTCTAAAAATAAAATAAGGAAATATTTTTAAGCTTTTTTTATGAAATTAATGCGGTGGTATTTACAAGCGGTTCAGCAAGCGCACCAAAACCAAAACTTCTACCATTAAAGCTATAAAATAAGGAATGAAAAACAGGAGAAAAGCGTGGGTTTCGTTTTGACAGTATTCGAACAAAATGGGCTGAACAATCAAAGGAAAGAGCAATAATTTTGCTAAACTCGTCGCCAAAAATATATAGCCTAGACTAAAAGTATGGGTGATTCTGAATTTATAAATCAACAAAATAGCGGATGCCGTCATCAAAAAATTGGTAAGGTAGGTGAATGTCCAGGCATTCCTACTGATGTGAATGCCTCGTAGGTCAAAAGCTAAATAATGAATCGCTAAAGCAAACAACAACACCACAAAAAGTTGAGCGGCAAAAGATAGGATAAAACGACTACTCTTCATTGTTGATTTTGTTGAGTGTCTTTAGAACCGAGTAAAGAGATATTAGTAGTGCAAAAAGCGTGAACGCTATAGTAAACCAAGCCTTGTCGGTGTGGTATTTAGCATCGAGATATTTGCCAAAGTAGGCCCCTAAAAAGATGGTGATTCCCATCTGGGAGGCAACAGCAACAAGAACAATAAAGCGCTTAGGCTGTTTTTTCTTGTTTTTCTTGTTTTCCAGCATGGTTGATGTCTTTTATAACTGCGCCCATACTACAAGAACCCGTAAAGGAAGCTCCTGGCTCAATTGCTAATTTGTTAGTTACGATATCGCCATCTAGCTTTGCTGTCGATTTTAAGGCTAAAAGCTCTGAAACAGAAATAGAGCCTTTCAACTCACCCGAAACATCAGCGTTAGAAGCGTTTACGTTACCCTCTACCATTCCAGTAGAGCCAATAACAACTTTTCCTTTCGTGTTTATTGAACCTGAAAGTGTGCCGTCAACACGTATATCGCCAGATGAAGTTACTTCACCTACAATAGTTGTTCCTACACCTATTAAGTTTACTACGCCTGTGTTTTCTTGTGGTTTTGCCATGGTTTTTTCTTTTGATGAAAACATTACAATTTGTTTTTGGTACAACAAATATAGTAAAAACTATGATTATTGTTCATTTAAATAGTACTCTTCAAAGGACTTTTGGTAACCCTCAATATCTTTGTTTTTGAAAAAGGCTGGAAAATTAGGGCTTGCTATAACAAAAGCCTCGTAATCTTCTCCAAATACTCCCCTTACATCACCCTCTTTAAAGGCGCTATAATAACTCATCGCTTTGGCTTTATTGGGGAATTCTCTTACTGTTATCATATGAGTATGCTGATCGAAAAGTAAGTCACTAACATTTAGTCTGTCCAAACGGTAGTATTCCGAATGGTAGTTTGATAGGGTGGACTTAGCGAGAGCAACCTCTAAATCATACTCTTTGAATAATAAAATAAAATAATGCCCCGCCTTTGGCTTGTTTACATAGGGTGAATCACCATCGCTATAGTCCGTTCCACCACCAGCAACTACCGTTTCTTGTTGTAAAAATTGGAGTATCTCTTTGGCTGATTCTGCTACCTGATGCTTGGGGTATTTTTCAACAATCAGCGTTAGGGCGTTCATGTAGTTTTTCTTGGTCACACCAAAACCCTTAGCCATAGTCCTCAAAAAGTCAAAATTGGGGTAGAGGTTATTGTTAGGGTTTTTATTATTGACTCGCTCACAAAGGCTTATGCATTGCTTGAATTTGGATTGCAAATACAGTTGGTGGGCTTTTTCGTAATCGGCGCTAAGCAAAGAATTGGCTTGAGCCATCTCATCAGCATAAGCCGGATCCTTTATAAGCTTGGCATAGTCACTGTTGGGAAATTCTTTGAGTAATAAGCGTTTATAATCTCTAGCAAAATCAACATTTCCTAGTTCCTTGTGCAGTCTGTATAAAAAATACAAGACCATCACCCTGTTGTCGCTTTTTGGAAAACGAGAGTTTAGGGTTTCGAAAGTGGTGACGGCCTGGGGTGCATCCTCCAATTTTTCTTTGTAAATAACTCCAGCGTCAAAATAGGCCTCGATAATCATTTGGTTTGAGGCTTTTTTAGCCTCAATAGTTAGTGGCAACTCTTTGATGTAAGAGTCTCTGCTTTTAGGGTCAAACTCCTCTTCTTGAATGGTGTCAGCAAGAGCCTCTTCTACGGTTTGTGATTTTTTGTCTGAACGACGCCAGTTGTCCTCTAACTTTCGTTTACCCCACTTTCTGTTAAACTCCGAGAAACCAAAACTCAAGGTATTGGGGTTGTCAAAATACCAACCGCCACCTTTGTTCTGATTCATTCTATTAAAGCTGTTGTTTTGTCGTGGATCGTTGAAAAAATTATTGTCCATACGCCTCTCGTTTTCTAAGGCTTTTAAGCGTTGCTCCTCTGCTTTTATTTCTTCAATAATTTTATCGATAAATGCTAAGCGTTCTTTTTCGGGCATTAAAGCAACACGCTGAATACTGTCTTGGTGCTCTATAATATCAAGGTTAGTAATGAGTTCGGTAAGTGTTTTTTGCCTAGCAGAAGCCGCTAAAAACCTTTCGTTGTTGGTGTTCATAAAAGCCACGGCAGTGTCGTAGTATGCTTGTGATGAACGGTAGTTTTGTTGATCGTAATAAATGTCTGCCAATATCACGCTAGACAAGGATTTTTGAGCGTCATTTCTTATGCTTTTAGATACCGACTTCACATAAAGTGGTACAGCTTCTTTAAGCTTGCCTTCTCTATTGCTAAGCTCCGCCAAACCAAAATATATAACATCTAAGAACTCCTTGTTTTTAGCGTCTTTCAACATTTTGTTCAGCTCACCTTTTATTTGCTCTGAACCACCTGAAGATGTATCAAAAGAACGGGCTCTATTAATTTTAGCGTTAAAAGTCATCTCATAATCAGGGCTGATGCGAATAACCTTAGAGAAATAATCGGTTGCCGCCGGGTAGTTGTTTTGGTTGTAATGCAATTGGGCAACCATATATAGATAGCGTGACTTTTCTCTTTTCTTTTTGGTTAGAGAGATCGCCTCTTCTAGCTCGCTAATAGCGGGGACATAGTCTTTTAGCCTGATGTGATAATGCGCCATTATCAAAGCCAGGTCTTTGTTGAGTTCTGTTGGGAAGTTTTCGTCAGATAAAACGTTTTCTAAAATTAAATCTGCCGAGCTAAAATCTTTGGACTCGACAAAAGACTTTATCAACCATATTTGCGCCTCATAAGCGGTTGTTAAACCTTCAAATTGACGACTCACCAAGCGAAAAGCTTCAATAGCCTTTATGTACTCTTTCTTGTAGAAATACGATTTTCCAATAAGCAAATAACAGTCATCAATCCAGCGGTTGTGCTCTACACCCTTGATTAGCATAGAGTGTTTGCTGATGGCTTGAGCGCACTTCTTTAGTGCCTTGTCCATTTGGGGGGCAACAGACTGGGCCTCTTTTTCAGTGCCTAAAGGATAAACACTTAGAAGTTCATTAAAGTCGTCCTTGTGCTGTGTTTCTAAAACTTTTACCCCCGACTTATAGCTTTCGTTGGCATTAAAATACCAGTTGTAACGAGTGGTGGTTTTATGATAGCTTCTGTTAAAGAATTTGTTCTTTGTGGTTTTGCACGAACCCAAGACAAAGAGAACAAACAACAAAAAAGATAACCTTAAAAAAGAATGGGTTTTAACAAACATTAGTGCAATAACTTATATCTGACAAAATTATTTTATTTTCTTGAATTAAAGATTAATCGGCGTTAAGATAAAATTTTAAGATATTTGCAGCGATTATGTCTAAGGATAAAAAAAAGAATTCTTTTTGGAATAGATGGCGGTTCAAATACCGTTTTGTTATCTTAAATAGCGAAAACTTTGAGGAGCGCTTATCGTTCAACATATCTAGGCTAAACGTCTTTCTATTAAGTTGTATTACTATCACTTTATTAATGGGTGGCACTGCTTTAGTTATTGCTTTTAGTCCACTAAGAGAGTATATTCCGGGCTATACAAGCACCAATATAAGACGTCAAATGGTAACGCTTAATCAACTTTCTGACTCCTTAAATACAGAGCTCATAAATAGAGAGCGCTACCTTCAAAATATCAAAAACATCATTGAAGGAAGAGATATAGACACTAATACAAGCTCCAACTGGCAGCGTATCTCCACTCAAGAAGACATAACCGTAGAGCGCACCCCTGAAGATTCTTTGCTAAGAGAACATGTTGAGGCTGAAGAAAAATTTAATTTTTTTGGCACTACAAGCATGGATAACCAAAGTGTAGAAAAATTATTGTTCTTTGTTCCTGTTCAAGGTCTTGTCACCCAATCTTTTAACATTGAAGAAGAGCATTATGGGGTAGATGTTGTTACGAAAGAAAATGAGCTTATTAAATCAACCTTAAACGGTGTTGTTGTCTTTTCCTCATGGACATCAGAAACAGGCCATGTTATTGCTATACAACACGAAAACAATCTGCTGTCTGTTTATAAACACAACTCTGTACTACTAAAAAGTCAAGGCGAAAGAGTAGGGGCGGGTGAGGCTGTGGCAATCATTGGAAATTCTGGCAAGTGGAGTAGTGGTCCACACCTACACTTCGAAATATGGTACAACAACAACCCTGTTGACCCTGAACAATATATCTTATTTTAATTTATGGGGTTAAAATCTTTTTTTGGAGTGCAATATGCCCGCTGGGTAAACCAACAAAACGCTTGGTGGATAAACAATCCGATAAAAGCACAAAAAAAAGTGTTTAAATCACTGATGTCTAAAGCTGAAAAAACAGCCTTTGGAAAAGAGCATGGTTTTGCCACTATTAGTTCATACAAAGATTTTAAATCTGCTGTTCCTGTAAGAGGTTATGAGGGGTTAAAGCCTTATATAAAACGTGCATTAGACGGTGAAAAAGATGTTTTGTGGAAAGGTCTTCCGTTGTATTTCTGTAAAACCTCGGGCACCACGTCTGGCACAAAATACATTCCCATTTCTAAAGACTCTATGCCTTACCACTTGAAGGGAGCAAAAGACGCCATCTTAAGTTATGTTTACGAAACATCGTGTGCGGGATTTTTAAATGGTAAAAATATTTTTATTCAGGGTAGTCCAGAGCTAGACTATAGCAAAAGTGCTCCTTTGGGTCGTCTTTCAGGAATTGTGGCTCATCATGTGCCGTGGTATCTTCAAAGAGATAATACCCCTAATTTTGAAACCAACTGTATAGAAGAGTGGGAAGAAAAAATAGAGGCTATAATTGAGGAAACTATTTCTGAAAACATGACTTTGATAAGTGGTATTCCGCCTTGGATACAAATGTATTTTGAAAGGTTAAAAGAAAGGACAGGGAAAGAGATAAAGGATGTGTTTCCTAATTACAGTCTAATGGTATATGGTGGGGTAAATTTTGAGCCTTACAAAAAGCGGTTTTTGGAATTGGTAGGTAAGGATGTGCCTAGCATAGAAACCTACCCTGCCTCGGAGGGCTTTATAGCCTATCAAGACAAACAAGATGTTGAGGGTTTGTTGTTGTGTGTTAATCACGGTATTTTTTATGAGTTTATTGAGGCTAGTCTGTTTTTTGAGGATAAGGCCGAAAGAATAAGCTTGGCTGACGTGGAGTTAGGTAAAGACTAAGTCGTTATTTTAAATACTAATGCCGGTTTGTGGGGATATAATATTGGCGATACTGTTCGTTTTGTATCCACATCACCTTATCGTGTTGTGGTAAGCGGTAGAATTAAACATTTTACTTCTGCTTTTGGCGAACATGTAATCGCTAAAGAGGTTGAAGAGGCTTTGTATGGTGTTGTGAAAAAATACGACGCTATTGTTAGTGAATTTCACGTTGCTCCTGAAGTAAATCCATCAAATGGATTGCCTTATCATGAGTGGTTTGTTGAGTTTCGAAAACAGCCTAATGATATGACTAGTTTTTCTGAAGATTTAGACGTGGCTATGCAAAATCAAAACACCTACTATAAAGACCTTATCGATGGCAAAATATTAAAGCCTTTAGTAATAAGAAAGGTACAAGAAAATGGCTTCTTAAAATATATGAAGTCCGAAGGCAAATTAGGTGGACAAAACAAACCCCCACGTTTGGCAAATAATCGTAAACTTGCAAATAGCTTAACCTTATATATAAATGACTGACAATAAAAAACATATTGCTATCCTCGGCTCAACAGGCTCTATTGGCACACAAGCTTTAGAGGTTATTGAAGCAAACCCTAGTTTATTCGTTGTTGAGGTTCTTAGCGCAAACTCCAACAGCACATTATTGATAGAACAGGCTCTAAAATTTAAGCCAAACGCTGTTGTAATTGTTGATGAAAACAAATACCAAGAGGTGTTTGATATTTTATCGCCAAAAGACATCAAAGTTTATGCTGGAAAAGATTCTCTATCTCAAGTGGTTGAGATGGACTCTATTGATATGGTCTTGACTGCTTTGGTGGGTTACTCAGGTTTAAAACCAACTATAAACGCCATAAAAGCCAAAAAAAATATAGCCTTAGCGAATAAAGAAACTTTAGTGGTTGCAGGTTCGTTAATTACAGAGCTAGCCAAGCAAAACGGTGTAAGTATTCTTCCTGTAGATTCTGAACATTCAGCAATTTTTCAATGTTTGGTGGGTGAGTTTCATAATCCTATTGAGAAAATATACCTTACCGCTTCGGGTGGTCCTTTTAGAGGTTGGGATAAACAAGGCTTGACAAGTGTAACCAAAGAGCAAGCTTTAAAACATCCTAATTGGGAAATGGGAGCTAAAATAACAATCGACTCGGCAAGCCTTATGAATAAAGGTTTGGAGGTTATAGAGGCAAAATGGTTGTTTGGCTTAAAACCCGAACAAATAGATGTTATCGTTCATCCCCAATCTATAATTCACTCAATAGTACAATTTACTGATGGATCAATGAAGGCTCAAATGGGTTTGCCAGACATGAAGCTGCCTATTCAGTACGCTTTGGCCTATCCACAAAGGATTGTTTCTAACTTCCCTCGTTTCAATTTTATGGACTACCCAAATCTAACATTTGAAAAAGCAGATACTGATACGTTTAGAAATCTCTCTATGGCGTATAAAGCCATGAATAAAGGAGGAAATATGGCTTGTGTTTTGAACGCTGCCAACGAGGTAGTTGTCGATGCTTTTTTGCGAGATAAAATTGGTTTTTTAGAAATGTCAGATATCCTTGAAAGTTGCATGGAAAAGAGTACTTTTGTGAGCAATCCCACATACGATGATTTTGTTTCGTCGGACGAAGAAAGTCGGGTTTTGGCTAACGCATTAATAAGGTAAATGGAAATATTAATTAAAGCAGGACAACTTCTTTTAAGTTTGTCAATTTTGGTAGTTTTACATGAGTTGGGACACTACATCCCGGCTAAACTGTTCAAAACACGAGTAGAAAAATTTTACTTGTTTTTCGATCCTTGGTTTTCTATTTTCAAAAAGAAAGTGGGCGACACAGAATATGGTGTCGGCTGGTTGCCTTTAGGTGGTTATGTTAAAATATCAGGAATGATAGACGAGTCTATGGATAAGGAGCAGATGAAGCAACCCCCACAACCTTGGGAGTTTCGTTCTAAACCCGCTTGGCAACGTTTAATTATTATGTTGGGTGGTGTTACGGTCAATGTTATTTTAGCTTTTGTGATTTATTCCTTCAGCTTAGTTATATGGGGAGAGAAATATTTACCTAGCGAAAATGCCACATACGGCATCTATTGTGATTCTTTAGCCTTAGATGCTGGATTTCAAAATGGCGACATTATTTATTCTATAGACGGTGATAAGGTTGAGCGTTTTGCCTCTGAAAAAGGAAGTTTACACTCGGAAATGATACAAAAACTCATTTTAGACGACGCTAAAGAGGTGGTGGTTTTAAGAGACGGCAAGCAAATTGCTATTCCTTTTACAAACGAAACCAAGAATGCTATTTTAGCCAAGACCCCTTTGTTCTCTCCTAATATTCCTTTTGTGGTTGATGCTTTCTCGGAAAACTCTGTTTTAGAATCCGCAGGGGCTAAGGTGGGAGATAGAATCGTTAGGATCAACGAAAAAGACATGGGTTTTGCTGGCAATGTTATTGAATACACCCCTACTTTAAAAGGCGATTCTGCTAATGTCGTGGTGGTTAGGTCTGGTGAGGAAGTGGCTTTTGATGTTTTTTTAGAAACAGGTTTAATGGGTGTTCAGTTGAGGCCTCTCACTAAACTTTATAAGTTTGAGAAAGAGCAGTATAACGCTATTAATGTTATACCTGCTGCTCTAGAAAAAACACATTCGGAAATTGCTAATTACCTCAAACAATTCAAACTCATTAAAAAATCACCTGAATCAGTAGGTGGTTTTATTTCCATTGGTAGCATATTCCC
>JAQWJZ010000032.1 GCA_029248105.1 Flavobacteriales bacterium | reverse complement strand
AGAAGAAAATGTATGCTCTGTTTGTATACCTTCAGTAAAATTTTGAGCTGATATCAAATGGCACAGGCCAATAAATGTGATGGTAAGTAAGATTTGTTTTTTCATGTTTTTAAGTTTTGGTTAGAATTTATATCATTCTATTTCATAGATTATGAGGGTTTCCCAGTCAGCAGGATTTACTGTCGTTTCAGGGTCGCTTACATAGATTTCATAGGGCTTTCCTATGACGGTGTAATTATTATTATGGCAATAAGATTGAATCTTTTTATGCGTATCAAAAAGAGTCCGATAATCTCCCTTGTGTATCGCTTGGGCACTTAAGAATGTTGCTGTTTGTTCAAATTTGAGGTTACTATTTAGAGTATCATTAAAATTGTCTACTAATGCTCCTGCTTTTAAGATAACATAGTCGTTGTCGCCTGGTTTTTGAGGGAAAGAGAGGTATTGAGCGAAGGGAGATTGAGTGCTTATTAATGTATTCTCATAGACGTATTTAAATACATCACTGTATATGTTAGCCAAAGATTGGCTGATATTAGAACTTGAACAAGTATCGGTTTTTGAAATGATTTTTTGAGATTCCCATTCTTGAATACTCACTTCACCACTTTGTGAAGGGATTGATTCGCAATATCTTTTGAGCATATCTAGCCCTTTCACATGATCTCCTTTCATCATTTTACTTATTACAGGACCAAAGATTCTAGCTAAAAAGGGTAATTCGCCACTATTTTCCCAGCTAACTTTTACTTTATTATTTACAGATTCTAAATAAAAGGACGCAAGAAATGGACTGTTACCGTCTATTGTGATTTTGAAATCGATTTGCTTGATGAAATCCAAGTCAATGATTTCCATCTTTCCACTACCAGAGTTTTCACTTTGCCACGTTCTAGAAGCGTCAATTCCGTAAGGAGTATCAGATAAAGTCATGCGAATGGTCGTGTCTGTATCTAACCATGGATCCCAATTTTCCCAATTCTCAAAGTTATTTATTTGATCGTAAACGATGAATGGGCTGCTGTCGATTTCAATACTTGTAGAAACCTTAAACTTTTCGCTAAAGAAAAAATTGGATACGAGGTAAATCGACATTATTCCCAAAAGGGCATAGAGAATTACTTTAAGATATTTCATTTGAGGTAAATTTAATTATGGCTAATTTACTAATTATAGATTATCATTTCATGTAACCTCTGAAAACATACAATACAAAGGCTAAGACAACAACAGAAAAGATAAAAAGAATACTTCCTTTGTAGTGAATTCGATTTAAGTTAATCTCTTTGCGGTAAGACCATATCAGATAGCAAACGAAGCAAAATGCAAAAATTGCAGCAAAAACCCAATGCCCTTTTGTAATGTTTTCCATTATCTTTCTAAAACGATATTAAATTCTAATTCGATTTCATCTGAAATAGCTTCATCGCCTAGGTTATCGAAAAAAGAGTCAGAGCCATAAGTAATGCCGAACTTAGTACGATTGAAACGACATACTCCTGTAGCGGTTACTGTTTTGTTGTTGTAAGTGAGTTCAAGAGGAAAATTGACGACACCCATATTTCCTTTGAGATTTAATTGACCTATAACATCGTATTTGTTTTTTTCTGCGGGTGTTGCTCGAATAATTTGGAAGTGGGCTTCAGGGTATTTCTCAACGTGAAAAAAGTTGCTGCTTTTCAAATCATTAACAAGCATAGTATTAAATCTGTCTGATTCTAAATCTTCATTGGTAATACTATTCATATCAATTACGAAGTTACCACTAACTATTTTACCGTGGTTAATCATTAATTTACCACTCTTTAGAGAGATATTACCAAAATGTTCAGCTCCTAATTTTTTGCCACTCCAAACAAGTTTGCTCATGGATCTATTAGCAATATATGTGTCCGTATGTGGAAGGGTAAATGCACCTAAAATAAATAGTGAAGAAAATAGAACTATTAATTTTTTCATAATTGTATCTTTTTTTTTAAATGGTGTTACAAAATTAACTTATTTTGGATTAACGTATACGTAATTGATTAAAATATGAATGATAAAATAAATAAGGTAAAAAAATTTCATGAAGTTTTTCTTATTGGTAATGAAGACAAGCCAAAAGCTGTTGTTGATGAGACTACTTACTTGCTAAGACATCGCTTGATGCAAGAAGAGAATGAAGAATATTTAGAGGCCTGTGAAAGTGGTGATATGGTAGAGATGGCAGATGCTTTAGGGGATATGCTATACATTTGGTGTGGTACAGTTTTGAAGCACGGAATGCAAGATGTTATAGGTGAAATTTTTGATGAAATTCAACGCAGCAATATGTCTAAATTGGACGAAAATAATCAGCCTATCTTCAGAGAAGATGGAAAGGTGATGAAAGGTCCTAATTATTTTAAACCTAATATTAAAGGGATTCTTGAAAAGCATGTTGGAAGTCTATAGGCTGAGTGTTAATGATGAATTATTTGCTGAGGTAAGAGCTATTAGGAGTAAGGTGTTTGTTATTGAGCAAGGTGTAAGCGAATCGGACGAATACGATACTTATGAAGATGAGGCAAAGCATTATTTAATCCAAAAAGATAATCTTAGCTGTGGTGCTGCTCGTTGGAGAGAAACAGACCATGGTTTTAAACTTGAACGCTTTGCAGTTGCCCAAGAGTATCGAGGTCAAGATATAGGTAAACGATTAGTTAAAGAGGTGCTTAAAGATGTTGAAGCCTTTGAGCGTACTATTTATTTACATGCACAAATTCAGGTTGTAGAATTTTACCAAAAATTAGGTTTTGTTAAGCAGGGCAATTTATTTGAAGAGGCAGGGATAAAGCACTATAAAATGGTTTTTAAACCTTCATAGTCCAACCGTTGATGTCCTCAATTCTACCGTATTGAATTCCAAGTAATTCTTTTTTAAGAATTGAAGCGTAAGAATCAGCATTCAATTCTTTAACTTTTATGACAGTATCTTTATAAGTGATGGTGTCAATTGGATTTAAAGTAACTGCAGTTCCTACCCCGAAAGCCTCTCTCAATTTGCCGTTTTTGTAGAACTCTATGATTTCGGAAACTGAAATTTTTCTTTCTTCAACTTCTATGCCTTTTTGTTTAGCTAGTGTGATTATACTATCTCTAGTAATTCCGCCCAATATACTTTCACTTAATGCAGGGGTAATGAGCTTATCTTCTATTCTAAACATGATATTCATAGTGCCACATTCTTCAATATATTCATGGTTTATGGCATCTGTCCAGATTATTTGAGTATAACCTTCGTCTTGAACCTTTTTGGTAGGAGCAAATGCTGCTGCATAGTTCCCTGCGGCTTTGGCAAAACCTGTTCCGCCTACTACTGAACGAGCATATTTTTCTTCTATTTTAAGATTTGTTTTGCCCGCATAGTATGTTGAAGTGGGCGAGGTGATAATCATAAACCTAAATTCGGTTGCTGGTGTAGCTCGAATAAATTCGCTATCGGCAATCATAAATGGTCGAATATACAAGGATTTAATATCCGACTGTGGTATCCAATCATTGTCAACTTCAAGAAGATTACGAAGCCCTTCCATAAATAAAGATTCGTCTATTCTAGGCATACAAAGTCTGTCTGCAGATTGGTTTAGTCTTTTTAAGTTTTCTAAAGGTCTAAATAATAACGTTTCGCCAATAGGATTCTTATAAGCCTTCATCCCTTCAAAGATAGCTTGTCCGTAATGGAATACGTGCGTTCCTGGGTTTAGACTTAGTGGCCCGTAAGGAATTATTTCAGGGTTTTGCCATTTCTCGTTCTTAAAGGATACACTATACATATGGTCACTAAAGCACTTACCAAACGACAAATTATCAAAGTCTATTTGCTCAATTTTAGAATGTGGTATTTTAGTAATTATCATTAGCTGTAAAAGATATTATTTAAGGTATCTGAAATCGTGACCGTCTTTGATTTTGAGTAAAGTATTATAAATCAGTTTTATAACATTGTCAACATCGTCTTTATGAACGCTTTCCACAGTAGTGTGCATATATCTTAATGGTAAAGATATAAGAGCTGAGGCAACCCCACCAGTAGAGTAGGCAAAAGCGTCAGTATCAGTGCCAGTAGCTCGAGAAGCTGCTGCTCTTTGGAATGGTATTTTATTTTTATCTGCTATATCAATTATCAAATTCAAAAGATTGTTCTGTACTGCAGGGCCATAAGTAAGTACAGGACCTTTACCACAGAATAAATCACCTTGTTTGATTTTATTGATCATTGGAGTTTGAGTATCATGACAAACATCGGTAACGATAGCCACATCAGGTTTAATCCTTTCAGTAATCATTTGTGCTCCTCTTAGTCCAACTTCTTCTTGGACAGAGTTTGTGATATATAAGCCAAATGGTAATTTCTTTTTATTCTCTTTAAGTAGTCTAGCTACTTCAGCAATCATAAAGCCGCCAACTCTATTGTCTAATGCTCGACCGACATAAAACGTATCGTTAAGCATCATAAATTCGTCTTTGTACGTCACTACACACCCTACATGTACACCAAGTTTTTCAACTTCCTCCTTTGTTGTACACCCACAATCAAGAAATATGTTATCTAATTTTGGCGATTTTTCTTCGCCTCCATGTCTAGTGTGAATAGCTGGCCAGCCAAAAACAGCGTCAACGACACCTTTGTCAGTATGTATGTTTACTCTTTTAGATGGAGCTATTTGGTGGTCGCTACCGCCATTTCTTCTCAAGTAAATAAAACCGTCTTTTGTAATGTAGTGAACAAACCATGAAATTTCATCTGCATGAGCTTCTATAACGACTTTATACTTAGCTTTTGGGTTGATAACACCAACTACGGTGCCGTATGTATCAACAAAGTAATCGTCGATATAAGGTTTTATATAATCTAACCATAATTTTTGACCTTCACTTTCAAATCCAGTAGGAGATGCATTGTTAAGGTATTGTTCTAAAAAGGCGATAGATTTTTTATTGGTAACAGTTTTCTTTGCCATGAGTTTTGTGTGATTTGGGACAGCAAAGCTAACAAAATATACTTAATTTGTGTTATTATGAAATTGAAAGTCATAGTAACTTCCGATGGTAGCAAAACTTTACAAATTCCAGAATGGAATGAACAGTATCATTCTACCCACGGTGCCGTTGCTGAAGCGAAACATGTATATATCAAAAATGGTCTTGACTTTATACAATCTAAAGAGATTTCCATATTTGAAATGGGGTTTGGCACGGGGCTAAATGCTTTTCTAACCTATCTCAATGGATTAGAGAATAAACGTGTCATCAATTATTACGCCATAGAAAAAGAACCTTTACCATTTGAATTAGTTACTCAACTTGATTATGCGAAATCCTTGAGTGCCATGACTGAAGAATCTACTTTTTTTAAACTACACACTTGCCCATGGGAGGTCGTTACTGAAATTTCAACTTACTTCAGGCTTTTCAAAATACATGATACTTTTGAGCACTACTCATTTCATACTACTTTTGACTTAGTTTATTATGATGCTTTTGGCTTCCGTGTTCAGCCAGAATTATGGCAAAAAGAGGTATTTGAGAAGTTAGTAAAACTCATTAATATTGGAGGTGTTCTTGTTACCTATTGCGCCAAAGGAGAGGTGAAACGTATTTTGAAAACTTTAGGTATGCATGTAGAATCACTAGCTGGTCCTCCAGGCAAAAGAGAAATGATACGTGCAATTCGACAGTAATTAATGGGTAATGTTTCTTTTTTAACAGAAAAAACCATTATTAGCAAATAAATTAATACATTTGCGCTCCTATTTTAACAGATAATATTAGAACAATATGGCTAATCACAAGTCAGCAAAGAAAAGAATAAGACAGACAGCAAAGAGAAATGCTGCTAATAGTTATTATCACAAAACAGCTCGTAATGCTGTAAGAAAGTTAAGAGCTTCTACCGATAAGAAAGAAGCAGTAGCTTTATTACCAGCTTTAGAGTCTATGCTAGATAAACTGACAAAAAGAAATATTATTCACAAAAACAAAGCGGCTAATTTAAAGTCTAAATTAGCTAAGCATGTGAATAGTCTATAAATCATTATAGATTTTAGTTTAAAGGCTTCTCATTTGAGAAGCCTTTTTTTTTTATTTTTGTTTTTATGAGCCATAAAAAACTGACTATAAAGTCGTGGTCTGAGGATGATAGACCTAGAGAAAAACTAATTTCAAAAGGAGCTAAGGTGTTAAGTAATGCCGAGCTAATAGCCATACTTATTGGCTCAGGCAATAACACACAATCAGCTGTAGATCTATCCAAGCACATCTTGTCACAATGCGAAGGAAAGCTTTCTGTTTTATCTCTAATGACAGTGAATGAATTAACCAAATTTAAAGGCATCGGACAGGCTAAAGCCATTACCATAATGGCAGCTTCTGAATTAGCTAAAAGGAAAAATTTGGAGGTTCAGGCTGAAAAACCAAAGATTAAATCAAGTCAAGATGCTTATGATTTTATGATTTATCATTTGCAAGGTTTAAATCACGAACAATTTTGGATAGTCTTACTAAATCGATCTAATAGTGTTATTCATTTTGCTCAGATTAGCAAAGGTGGACTGAGTTCAACAACGGTTGATCCTAAATTAATTTTCAGCATAGCACTAGAGTGGAAAGCGAGTGGTATGATATTGTTTCACAACCACCCCTCAGGGAATTTGAAACCTAGTGATAGTGATAAAAAATTAACACAACGAATTATGAAATCGGCAGAATTATTGGAAATTAGTGTACTGGATCACATAATTGTGGGGCAAAACGCTTACTTTAGCTTTGCAGATGAACACGAGCTCTAGATGCTAATTTATACACCTAAGATAACAAGTAGAATTCAATACAGCTTTCAGCTTATTTTCGGAACGGTTTGGAATAGCAAGTACGAAATAACCGATGATATCGATTATTTTCTTAGCTATTCGGATATAAAGCTTAACTATTCAAATAAGCGTTTGGCTAATGAGTGTTTTCTAAAATCCTATGGCTTATTGTCTGAAAAAGGAATTTCAGATCAAGAGATTATTTTTGAAAAATGGAATGAATTGCCAACCTTTTTCCATGTGAAGGATTCTATTTTACCTTTTGATATATTCTCGGCATCTTTTTATTTAGTATCACGTTACGAAGAGTATTTACCTCACATTAAAGACCATTATGAGCGTTTTACGGCCAAAGAAAGTTTAGCGTTCAAAAATGGTTTTTTGCATCGTCCTCTCATCAATTTATGGCTTAAAGAATTTAAAAAATGCCTATTATCCTACTTTCCAACATTAGAATTTCCAGAAAATAAATTTACATATCAGTCCACTATTGATATTGATAACGCATATTATTTTTTAGAAAAAGGTTTTGTCAGAACTGCAGCTTCATTTATTCGTTCGGCTATACAAATGGATAAAGTTTCAATAAATGAACGTAAAGATGTTTTGTTAGGTCATTTGCCAGACCCATATGATACCTTTGAATACCAGCTAGCATTAAATGAAAAGTATGGTGTGGATGTAGTCTATTTCGTCTTACTTGCCGATTATGGACTTAATGATAAAAATTGTTCTGTTCATAGTAGAAAGTTTCAATTGTTGATCAAACACTTGAGTGATCATGCCAAGATAGGAATTCACCCTTCTTTTGCCTCCAATAAAAGTTTTGATACACTTTCAATGGAAAAAAAGCGTTTAGAGAATGTTCTTAAAAAAGAGGTGAAGTTATCAAGACAACATTTTTTAAAATTGGAAATCCCTAAAACATATAGAAACCTATTGGAATTATCCATTACTGACGATTACACTATGGGTTATGCCGCTCATTTAGGTTTTAGAGCTAGTATTTGCACTCCCTTTCATTTTTATGATTTAGAGATAGAGTCTGCTACTAAACTGAAGGTTCATCCTTTTGCTGTTATGGATGCCACATTTAAATATTATTTGAAGTCAAGTCCAGATGAAGCTTTGAAAGACATTCAATTAATCGTTGACGAAGTCAAAAGTGTAGATGGTCATTTCATTTCTTTATGGCACAATGAAACCTGGAGTGATTATAAAGAGTGGAAGGGCTGGATTCACCTCTATGAGCAAATGCTGCAATACATTAAAAAGTGATTCATTATATAACATATAATAATCTCGACTATAAAAAATGGGACAAATGTATTAAAGAGTCTATCAATGGCACTTTTTATGCTAAATCTTGGTACTTGGATATTGTTTGTGAACAATGGGATGCCCTCGTTCTTAATGACTATGAGGTGGTCATGCCTTTGCCTAGAAGAAAAAAGTGGGGGATAAAGTACATCTATCAACCGTTTTTGTGTCAGCAATTAGGGGTTTTTTATACACAAGAAGAGTATTCTGTTGACGATTTTATATTAGCTATTCCTAAAGATTTTTTGCGCTTTAATATCAACCTTAATGCTCATAATTCTACTTCATGTTTTGTTAAGAAAAAAAATGTTAATTACCTTTTATCACTAGAAAAAACTATTGATGAATTGAGAATTAACTATTCAAAAAGTCATCTAAAAAATTTGAGACGTGCCAATAAGTATGGATTATCAATAGCTACTGAACCTGACACAGTTGAAATGTTTCATGTTAAAAAACTTCATTTAGCGTCTGATTTCATGACAACTAATCAGTTTAATTTAGAGTTAAAAATCATCAAAGAATCGGTAGCACTTGGTAAAGGAGAAATTTTTTCAGTTAGGGGAGATGAGGGAAATTGTTGTTCAATCTTTTTAATAAATGACAATAAAAGATTGTTTCTGTTGAGTTCATATTCTGATGAAGAAGGTAAAAACAAGTTAGCCTACTTTTTCCTATTGGATTACATATTCTCACTCGAAAAGTTTAGAGGTTATGTTTTTGATTTTGAAGGTTCTAATTTAAAAGGAGTAGCCCAACGTAACCAAGGGTTTGGAGCTGTGCCAACTAGCTATTTTACCATTTATCAGAGTGTATGGGATAGAATATTGAATTATGCAGGTGTGAAGAGCTTAAATCACTGATTTATTTTTCTCCAATTCTGTTCGGCCTGTTGCCTTAAATCCTTTTCGCTCTCAAGCCATTTCTCTTTCTTGTCATTGAAGAAATATTCGTAAAATAAATATAGCCTATCATCAATTATTAAAAAGCTTTTTGGATCTACTCGTTCTTTTTCGCCACTTTTCGCCATGGTGTAAGCGCACCAACCTCCGAATTTAGGAAGATACTTTGTAGGGCTTATTTTAAAAATTTTTAAATGATTTTCAGAGGAGAAATAATAATTAGCTTCTTTGTAAGTGTATTTAAATTCTTTTTTGCCTGTCTCGGTATCATTATTTAGAAAATAAGAAACCAAATCGTATCCATCTACGGCAATTTGCTTTTTATTAAGATTCAAATGCTCATTGTTGGCCTGTCCATTTGTCGTTATTGCAGAGATTATTAAGAGTGATGAAATTATGAGTTTTTTCATTTAAAAAATATTTCCACTAATTTAACTCAATATTTCTATTTCTTAAGATTTTTATCATTCAAAATTACGCTAGATTTTATGACAAAGATCATGAAAGTTATGTAATAAAATGTCGAAGTTTGCGTTAAAAGGAATATGTTATTTTCAAGTTGAACGTGTAAGTAATTATATTTTATCATTTTGTCTATGTACCAATCTAATATATATTAGTTAAATGCAAATTATTCAAGCTGTTTCTGTCTTATTACTTGGTTGTGTCAAGTTTTTTCTTGCTATTCCTTTAGCTGCTCAATACGACTTTACTTTTTGGGAGACATTTCTATTAAGTTGCTTAGGTGGTATTGTTGGTATTATTGTCTTTGCAAAGTTTAGAAAAGCAGTTTTGAAATTATATTACAGAATTT
The DNA here is from genome assembly GCA_029248105.1 of Flavobacteriales bacterium. Lineage (NCBI taxonomy): Bacteria > Pseudomonadati > Bacteroidota > Flavobacteriia > Flavobacteriales > Flavobacteriales bacterium. The sequence continues at coordinate 22,671 of JAQWJZ010000032.1, read as the reverse complement.
ACCCATTTAATTATAACGTAAAAAATAAAGGTTTAAGGAGAACCATTGCTCTTAAAACGGCTCGAAAATATGGGCTTTTTGGCATTGCATTCTTAACGCCTGTATTTTTATCTATTCCTATTGGCACTTTTATTGCCCTTCACTTTTTTCCTAATAAGAAAAAAACATTACCAATATTATTCGCCTCTGTATTGGGATGGTCTTTTTTATTGACACTCATTTGGATTTAACATGTATACTCATATTTTCTTTGACCTTGATAGAACGCTTTGGGATTTTGAAAGAAACTCTCATGAAGTATTGACCGAATTGTACCAGAACTATGATTTAATTACTAAAGGAATTACAGATAGTAATCATTTTATTGAACGGTATAAGTTTCATAATGAAAAGCTTTGGGATTTGTATCGTGAAAATAAGATCGAAAAAGATAAACTTAGAGACGAACGCTTCAGAATTACATTAGCAGAATTTGGTTTAAATGATAAAAAGTTAGCCGCTGATCTAGGCCATGATTATGTAGAGTATTGTCCAAAGAAAACGAATCTATTTCCATTTGTTCATTCTACCTTAAATTATCTTAAAGACCGATATTATTTGCATATTATAACCAATGGTTTTGAGGAAGTGCAGTATAAAAAATTAGAGAATTGTAATCTCATAGATTATTTCGAGCAGATTATTACTTCTGAACAAGTCGGTTTTAAAAAGCCTAGTACTGAGATCTTCAAATTTTCTCTTTTAAAAGCATTTGCTAAGCCATCAGACAGTTTAATGATTGGTGATGATTTACATGCTGATATTCTTGGAGCTAAAGATATTGGAATGGCACAAGTGTATTTCAATCCATTCAAAGAAAAGCACTCCAGTTCAGGTATTACTCACGAAATCAATTGTTTGAGTGAGCTAGAGGTGATATTATAAATCCTAAGCTTTGCATATCTTCCCAAAATTGTGGGTAAGATTTATTCACTACTTCTATATCTTTAATTGTTATGTCGAAAAGCATAGCAAGAGGAGCAAGACACATGGCCATTCTATGGTCCTTATGACTTTCAAAAATGGAAGTAGGAGGATGTAGCTCTGAAGCATAGAGCTTTATGCTATTTTCATTGTATTCGGAGCGTTGTCCTATCTTTTTAAGCTCTGACTGCAAGGCTTTTAATCGATGACTTTCTTTGAGTTTTAAATTGTTTAAGCCTGTTATTTCTGCTGATTTTGATAGTCCTGAGAGTGTACAGCAATAAGCCTGAGCTAGGTCTGGTGTATCTAATAGGTTTGTGTCAAAATTATTTTCTGTTATGGTTTCTTCTTTGACGATATGTAGTTTTTTCTGTTTAAATTCAAAACTTAGCCCAAGTTTTTTAAACAGTTCAAGTACATAGATGTCGCCTTGCCAACTATCTTTTGAAAGACCGTTAACAATAACTTTAGCACTATCCGATAATGCAATAACCTCTAATATGAAAGCTAAAGCACTCCAGTCAGCTTCAACTGTCAAATTCTTTGGAGTATAGTGTTGTGGTTTTATTATTATTTTACCGTTTTTCCAGCTCGAGTGTACCCCAAAATATTTCATCATATCTAGAGTCATTTGGATATATGGTCTAGATAGTATTTCATTTTCAATAGTAATGATTAGTCCTTTCTCTAGTGTGGGAGCAATCAATAACAGGGCCGAAATATATTGACTACTTATGTTTGCAGATAGACTTACTTCACCTCCAATTAGTTTATTTCCTTTAATTTTTAGTGGAGGATAGCCTTCATTTCCTAGATATTCAATTTCTGCCCCTAAGGTTTGTAGAGCGCTCACTAATTCTTTTATTGGTCTTAATTGTATTCTATCACTACCTGTCAAAATAGTCGTGCCTTTTTTTGTCGCTGCATAGGCCGTTAAAAAACGCATACTTGTACCGGCATCGCCAATATCTATTGTGCCTGATGTATTCTGCAAGGCATTTTGTAAAGAAAGAGTATCGCTAGACTTTGAAAGTTGATTTATTTCAAAACTACTATGGCATAAGGCTTTTATGATTAACGCTCTGTTGCTTATGCTTTTAGAGAATGGAAGGTTAATTTCAGCATCTATTTTTTTACTTGCATGAGAAATGCGATAGTCCATATGTTTAGTAAAAATCAGAGCCTAAGACATTGTATTTGCCTAGACGTTCTTCCGTTAATTCAAATGTGCTTACATCTCCTTTTTTATCCCAAGTCATTTTATAATCTCTTTGGAAGTTGTTAGCAAGAAAACGAACATTATTCGTTCTGCCATCGACAAGAATAAAAGTGCCGGGCAAAAAGGTAGGTTCCATTCGTAATAAATCAGCAGACATGACTGTACGTTCATCAATTTGAAAGTTTAGACCATGGACTTCTCCTTGAACATCTTTTGGATTTGGGCCATCTAAGTATATAAAGTCTGGAATTATATTAGGAATAGAATCGTAATAATGACATAGTCTGTCGTTGAATGTCCCGATATGCACTTCCGAAAAATGAAAGTGTACAAACTCTTTAAGGTGTTGAGGAAAATCACTTTGGGTATGTTCTATCCATTTTTTATCTGAATCTACGGCATAGAGTTCGAACATAAAACGATTTCTAATTTCTGGCGGATTTTCCAATGCCATATATTCGGCTTTGTTCTTGCTCAATGCGTCAGCCATAACTATGGTAGAAAGACCTAGACCAAACTCTAAAACGGTAAATGATTTACGTTCTCTTATTAAGCGGTGTAATCTAGCTAAATCTTCTAAAACAGGTGGGAAGGGTGTTTTAAGGTTGCCACTAACGGCATCAAAAACACCTTCTTTGAAGTCAGAGTTTTGGTCTAAATCTATATATTGATCTAAACCCTCTTGTAATAAATACTCTTTTGCTGATTGCATCAATTAATTTTGTTAGCTCAAATATAATATTAAAATATATCTCTCAAAGTTTCTATACTCACTTCACAATTGTACTGACATTCTCCTATTCGATTAAGTAGTGAAAATAGTAGTTTACCCTCTTCATTTTTTTTATCATTTTCTAAATAGGGTAGAAGTTCATCAAAATGAGGTAAATCTATTGTTCTAAAGGTCTGATTTAAAAAGTGGGTTATGGACTTTTTTTCATTTGAGCTAATCGTAGAAATCAAGCATTCTAAATGCATACCTATTGCAATAGCTTCACCATGTAATATGTCTATGTCTTTCGATAAATAATAACTTTCAATGGCGTGTCCAAGACTATGGCCAAAGTTGAGGGTTTTACGCAAACCTTTTTCCTGAGGGTCGGCACTAACTATTTTATTTTTGAGTGTAACACTATCACCAATTACGCTTTCCCAATTCAGTTGGTCTAGCGTAGTATTTGATAAAAAATTCCAGCTATCGAGATCACTAATTAGGGCGTGTTTTATCACTTCGGCATAGCCAGATAGTAATTGTCTTTCCTCTAGACTGTTTAAGAATTCAGGAAAAATATAAACCCCTTTTGGCTCTTTGAATAATCCGATTTGATTTTTTAAACCCATAAAATCGACTCCTAATTTACCACCTACTGAAGCGTCTACCATTGCCAATAGTGTTGTGGGAACTTGGATATAGTCAATTCCTCTTTTGTAGCAGGATGCAGCAAATCCGCCCATATCACCAATAACACACCTCCTAGATTGATGATTATTGAGTTTCTATCGAATTGGGCGGAGGTTAGTTTTTCCCAGATGAATTGACAAGTAGATATATTTTTATTTGTTTCTCCAGAAAGAATTTCAATAATCAGTGGTGAGTCTACTTGAGTTTTGGATAAAAAGATATCCAGACAATGCATTTTTGTATTTTCATCTACAAGAATAGCTGCTGCCGAATACTTTGAAAGATTGATATTCTGAAGACTATCTTCACCTATCAGTATGTCGTATGTCTGGCTTTGGACTACTTTCATTCGGTGATACTTCTGATTGGTTGACCTGTACATCCGTTAGGAAATGATATACCAAGTAATGTGCTTACTGTTGGTGCAATGTCGCAAATAGAAATGTATTCGTCAGAGACACCTTGCTCAATACCTTTGCCCCAAAATAATAAAGGAACGTGAGTATCATAGCTATAGCAGGAGCCATGAGTTGTTCCTGTAGGTGAGTTCCATTCAATCCACCCTGAGTTCAAGGCGATAACTACATCTCCAGAACGCTTTTGGTTGAAGCCTTTCTGAATAAGAGAATGGAAGTTATTTTGATATTCATTGTGATGCAGCTGATGAGCTGTAAACGTATTTAGAACACCATCCACATTGATAAGGTAGTCAGCCGCCAATTGCTGGATGTCTTGATGTTTTATTTTACTTTCTTCTATCAGCTTTCTATTTAAGAAGAATTGTTGATTAGAATATTTAAGCACCCAATTGTCTTCTCCATAGTATTTAGAAAGGTGTGAGTTGAGTTCTGCTGTTAGCTGGCTTGCATCAAAATAGCCAGCGGGTATTTTTCGAGCTTTCAATTCGTTAGGTACACTTACAACACCATGATCGGCAGTAAGAAAGATGATAGCATTTTCTGAGCCTACAGTGGAGTCAATATATTTCAATACCTCAGCAATATCTTTGTCTAGTTTGATATAGGTGTCCACCAATTCTTCGGCATGTGGTCCAAACTGATGTCCGATGTAGTCTGTAGAAGAAAAGCTAAGTGTTAGCACATCAGTAATTTTATCTTTCCCTAGCTTTTCAGATTTCATTAATTCAATGGCTAAATCTTTGAGGTAGGTATTGCCTTGTGGTGTACTTTTTACAGAAGAAGGGCCTCTACTTGCAAGTAGACTATCCATCGGATACCCAAAGCCTCTTCCTTTCCACGCTCCTTTAAAATAGCTAGTAGCGGGTTTGTCTTGTTGGAATTCGACTAGCCATTCTGGTAATTGTTCGTAATAGTACGAGCTTGAAATCCATTCTCCACTTTTGCCCATCCAAAAGGCACCATTGGCAGTATGTCCAGCAGGAAGTATTGCTCCTCGGTCTTTAATGGAAATACCGAACACTTTTGATTGAGGGCTGAATAATTTCAGCTCATCAGAAAAGGTAGTGGTTAGCATACGGTGGGGCGACATTTTTCCAGCAGTAGACTCTACATCTACATGATTTTCGCAGTCGCAAACTGTGGTTGAATTTCCATCTCCAGCACAATAAACTGATAGTCCATCGGCTTTGTTGTACCAATTGTTCCCTATAATTCCGTGCACCGATGGGGTAGTGCCAGTAAATATACTAGCATGACCTGGACCTGTATAGGTAGGGGTATAGTTGTAATGGGTATTTCTCAAAAAGAACCCTTCATTAACTAACTTTTTAAATCCATTGTCATCAAATTGATTCCAAAAACGATAGACATAATCGTAGCGCATTTGATCGACGACTATACCAACAACTAACTTGGGTTTTTCTTGTGCTTGAGTTATTCCCCAAAGCATGATAAACAAAAACAAAATGTTCTTTTTCATTTCTTTATTTTTAAATTAATTTGATAGGCTAATACTGATAGTATAACAGCAACTAATACGTCGGCTATTGGTGGGACATCTGCCCATATAAAATTCCATAAAATGACTAGAATTAACCATACAAACCATATAAGATCAAACTGTTTCATACTCTTTTATACTTGTAAAGTGAAACAAATACCAAAGCTACAAAAGTTCCCCATAGCATTCCGCCCAAAATGTCTAGAGGGTAGTGAACGCCAACGTAAACCCTAGAGAAGGATACTATTGTTGCCCATAAAAATAGAGCAATAAACAGCCATTTTTTATTCATAATTTTCCCTATAACTATGGCTAGACCAAACACATTTGAGGCATGTGAAGATATAAATCCAAACTGTCCTCCACATCCTTCGGTAACTAGTCGCACTTGCTCCAGTGCATGGCAAGGTCTAAGGCGTTGAAATACATTTTTAAATAAGTGCACACTTCCTAAATCACAACAGGCAATAACAAGGCCAATTGTCCCCAATATCCATATACTTTCTTTGCCTTTCTCTCTTACGATAAGTATAACGAGTGCTAGGTAGAGTGGTATCCACGATAACTTATGAGTGACGAATAGCATGAAGCCGTCCAAAAAAGGTTTTCCCGATAGGTTAATCAGGTAGAACCAGCTTTTGTCCATTTCAATTAACCAATTCATTAGTCATTCAATTTTTTCCAAATTAAATCTTTCAGTTCTACTAATCCTTGTTGAGCAACCGATGAAATAAATAAGTATTCTAAATCTTTTGGTAGTTCTTTCTTTATTTCTATTATCAACTCCTCATCAAGCATATCAGATTTACTTATGGCTAAAATACGATCCTTGTCAAGGAGTTCGGGGTTGTATTTTTGTAGTTCGCCCAATAAAATCTGATATTCTTTTACAATGTCATCACTATCGGCAGGAACTAGAAATAATAGTGTTGAGTTTCTTTCTATATGTCTTAAAAAGCGTAAGCCTAATCCTTTGCCTTCAGCGGCACCTTCAATAATTCCGGGTATGTCGGCCATAATAAATGAACGGTCATCTCTGTATGACACAATACCTAGGTTGGGTACTAATGTAGTAAAAGGATAGTTGGCAATCTCTGGCTTTGCTGCTGACACCACAGAAAGCAAGGTAGATTTTCCGGCATTTGGAAAGCCTACTAATCCTACATCTGCTAATACTTTGAGTTCAAGTATAAACCAACCTTCTAAACTATCAATGCCGGGCTGGGCATAGCGTGGTGTCTGATTGGTGGATGATTTGAAGTGAACGTTTCCTTTTCCGCCTTTTCCACCTTTAAGAAGGATTTTTTCTTCTGCATGTTCAGTTATTTCAAAAAGAACTTCACCCGTTTCAGCATCTTTAGCAACGGTTCCTAATGGTACTTGTAAGATTTTGCTTTCTCCATCTTTACCTATTCGGTTGTTTCCACCGCCACTACCACCGTGTTCTGCAAAAAGGTGTTTTTGATATTTAAGGTGTAATAGCGTCCACATCTGTTCATTACCTTGAATGATGATGTGTCCTCCGTGTCCTCCATCACCTCCGTCAGGACCACCTTTTGCCGTATTTCTATCTCTCAAAAAGTGGGTAGAGCCTGCTCCTCCTTTGCCTGAGCGACAAAAGATTTTGACATAATCAACGAAGTTGGAGTTTTTAACTTTCATTAGAGTTGGTCTATGCTATTGCACAATTTAGTGTTGATGTCTTCAATACTTCCAACACCTTCAACAGTATGTAATTTATTTTGAGCATTGTAATAACTCTTCAAGGGTGCAGTTTTTGTGTTGTATTCATTAATACGATTACGTATAATGCTTTCGTTAGCATCATCGGCACGGCCAGAGCTTTTGCCTCTTTCTAATAATCTTTTGGTTAACTCATCGTCATTTACATCTAGAGATAACATTCCTGTTATGGAAGTGTTTAAGTCGCTGAGCATACTGTCCAATGACTCGGCTTGAGCCGTAGTTCGTGGGAAGCCATCGAAGATAAAACCCTTTGCATTAGGGTTGTTTTCTAAGATAGATTTAATCATTCCAATAACGATATCATCAGAAACTAAATCACCTCTATCCATTATACTTTTGGCTTGTAAGCCAAGCTCACTACCTTTAGCAATTTCCCCTCTTAATATATCTCCTGTAGAAAGGTGAACAAGAGAATATTTGTCTATCAATAGTTGAGATTGGGTACCTTTTCCAGCACCTGGAGGTCCAAACAAAACAATGTTTAACATGTTATGAGTTTTTGAGTTTATAAATTTGTGTTAAAGTACGCCCTAATTCATCGTAATCCAATCCATAACCCACTACAAAATCATTGGGTATTTCTTTGCCTACAAAGTCAATAGGTATTTTTTTAGAGTAAACGCTAGGTTTTAGTAATAAGCTAGCGGTATATATTTTCTTGGGGTTTTCTTGATTCAGTCGATTGATGAGGTATTCCAAAGTATTTCCAGTATCTACAATATCTTCGATGATAACAATAGTTCTGTCTTTGCAGTTTATAGGTACACCTAAAATATCTTTGATTTGACCAGAGCTTTGAGTACCCTCATAGGATTTGACTTGCATAAAAGTTAATTCCGAATCAAAAGAAAGAGCCTTCAGTAGGTCTGCAGCAAAGAAGAACGATCCTTTTAGAATAACGATAAATAGGGGGTTTTGACTTTCCAAACTTTCCATTTGTGAAGCCATTCGCTTTACTATTTCTCCGATTTCGGATTCTGAAATGTAGGGTTCAAAGATTTTGTCGTGTAGTTGCACCATAAATCAAAGATGCGAATTTACAACATTTTCAGAGTATAGCTTATTCTTAATGGTAGTTCTTTTAATTTGGAGATTAGCTGGATATTGCTCCGAGCAAAGCCAAGACCCTATTCGGTGAGTTCTTTAAGTTCTGCTTGTAGCTGTTTGACTTCCTCATTCATCTCTATGATGTGTAAATAAAGCTCTTCTATTTTTTCGAGGTTTATCTCTACGCATTTGTAGCTACAGATATTGGGGTTTATAAAACGTCAAGCCTTAGTTCGCCCTCATGGAGCAATTTTAATAACAATTCTTTACCTAATGTGCCTATTGCAGATTTAGAGATTAAAAAACAAGCGGGCCTATTATATGCTGCTACATATGGTAGGGGCTTGTGGAGCATAAAGTTAGAATATCCACCCATAGCCGATTTTTCTGCTAGTTCAACGGATTTATGCCTGTCCAATTCAGAAGTTAGTTTTACTGATGAAACAGCTTTTTCTCCAACATCTTGGAATTGGGATTTTGGAGACGGTAACTCCTCTAACAGTCAGAACCCTACACATACTTATACCAATGCTGGAACCTATGCGGTTAGCTTGACAGTTTCAAATCAGTTTGGCACCGATACAGAAACCAAAACCAATTATATTACTGTTAGTGGAGTAAGCCCTGTTAATGACGTAGTTACTAGTTGTAATTCTTATACATGGTTTGGTCAAACATATACGACATCTGGAAATTATACGCATACAGTATGGCAAGACGGTTGTACTACCAATCATACATTGTATTTAACTGTAATTGGTGGAGAAACAGTAACTTCTGAACAAAGTGCCTGTGATTCCTATACCTGGTTTGGACAAGTTTATACTACTTCGGGAACTTATTCCTAAGTTGTGCAGGGTCAAAATGGCTGTGATATTACACATAGTTTACAATTGACCATAAACCAATCCACAGCTCAAACGATAAATCAGACTCAAACGGGCGGTAATTTTGAATGGCACGGAACAACCTATTATTGTAGTGGAGTCTACACAAATACCTCCACCAATGCTAGCGGATGTCCACATGTGGAATCACTTAACTTAAGTATTACAAATCCAAGTTTTGATCCCACTGTTGTATCTGCTTGCAATTCATATATTTGGGACGCCTCTGGACAAGAATATGCTTTTTCAGGCAATTATTCTGTTCAATCCACAACACCTCAAGGGTGTTTAGCTACCAATATTTTAAATCTAACCATCGGTCAAAATCAAGCCAGCACTCAAAACGTAACGCTATCAGCAGCAACTTATACTTGGCCCGTAAATAATCAAATCTATTCTTGTAGTGGAATTTATACTCATGTTGTTGATTTAGCCAACGGTTGTCAGCACACATACACCTTGGAGTTAGATCTTAACTAGAACATTGATTTTTTAACTCTTTATTAACACAAATAGTCTAAAAAAGTTTTAGTAGCTATTGCTCTTTTTTTTAAATTCGCAGCAGAATATATAACCACTAATAAAGTATAATGAAAGCAGTAGTAAGTATAATAATGGGTAGTACATCAGACATGCCTGTTATGCGTAAAGCAGCCGATTTTTTAAATAATATGCAAATTCCTTTTGAGATAAATGCCTTGTCTGCACACCGTGTGCCAGAAAAGGTAGAAGAATTTGCTACCAATGCGCATGCACGTGGTATTAAAGTCATCATTGCAGGTGCAGGTGGTGCAGCTCACCTTCCTGGTGTGGTAGCAGCCTTTGCCACTGTTCCAGTGATTGGTGTTCCTTGCCGTTCTTCTATTTCAATAGATGGATGGGACAGTATCCTCTCTATTTTACAAATGCCTCCCGGTATTCCTGTAGCAACAGTAGGATTAGATGCAGCATACAATGCGGGTATTTTAGCCGGTCAAATCTTATCCACTTCAGATGACGAGCTTCACGCTAGAATGGTAGAGTTCAAAATGAATATGAAACAAAAAATCGTAAAAGCCAACCAAGATTTGGCTAGCGAAAAGTTTGACTACAGAGTGCAGTAGTTAAAAGAATTACAATTTATTAAGGGTTCAGGACTTAGTTCTTGAGCCCTTTTTTTATACTTTTGGTTTTAAAGCCCAAAGTCGTGAAAGCCATTCTTACTATCCTATTGTTATTATTTGCACATTCGCTTTTTTCACAATCTACTTTTATTGAAGGTCGGGGAGTAACCTCTCAGGGGTTATGGTCGGAAAATACGGCGGGTATCAGCTGTATATCTCAAAATACATTTGGCATATCCGTAGAAAATAGATTTGGACTTTCGGATTTGTCATATGCCCAATGTAGAGTTGCAATTCCCAATACATATGGTGTTGTTCAAGGGCATTGGAACAATAGTGGCAACGAAAGTTATGCTATTAATGATTGGGGCATATCTTTTGCTCGTGCTTTGTCACCTCTTTTTTCTATGGGCATAAAAGGACGTTATAAGCAAGAAAAAATTGGCTATAACAAGCAGAGTGCTTTTATGGTGGATGTAGGACTCCGCTATCAAATAACCGCTCAGTTGGATGCCGCTTCTGCTATCAGTAATCCGTTCAGAGATAGTTTAGAATCTACAGCCTTTCATTTGGGTTTGGAATATCACCTTTCAAAAAAAGTGAGTTTAGCTATTGCTGCTAAAAAGGAAGAGTCTTTACCACTTTCTTTGCATACCTACTTGAAATACTTCCCAACAGAGAACATATATTTATACACCTCCATATCAACACAAGCTAGCAGCAATGCTTTCGGAATGGCTTTTTTATGGAAGTCTTTAGCTATAGATGCTCATATTTCATACCATTATTATTTGGGGCTCTCTCCTCAAATGGCCCTAATTTATAGCGTTCAGTAATGTGGAGGATATTACCGTTCATTTTACTAGCCAATTTTAGTTTGGCTCAAGATTTGCCCTCTGCATTTCAAGACTATTTAGAGCAGAATGAATCTGTAGATGAAGAGTCTTTAACTAGCTTTTATGAATTGTTGGAACAGCCTATAGACTTAAACAGTTGTTCCATAGATGAATTATATCAATTACCTTTTTTAGATAGGTCAAAAGCCCAATCCATAATCAAGTACCGAAAGGCAAAGGTAAAAATCACTTCGGTTTATGAGCTTCAAGCAATTCAGCTTATGGACAGTAAAACGATAAGACTATTATTGCCTTTTGTTACGGTTTTAGATTTTAAAATGGCAAGCGACCCTCTAGTGAAGCATCATCTGAGAATTTATTTGCATCGTTATTTAGAGCAAGAGCAAGAGTATCTTAGGGGCGATTATATAGGAAACCCATATAAAAGTTACTTTAGACACTCGGCACAATCCAAATCCATAAATTGGGGCTTAACTACTGAAAAAGATGCAGGCGAACAATAGCTAGATTTTAACTCTTTATATCTCAATGTAAAGGGTGAAAACAAGCAGCTTTTTATTGGTGATTATCAACTATCATTAGGTCAAGGACTCTTATGTTATCAAGGTTTTTCTTTTGGCAAATCGGCACAGGTGTTGGGAACTTTTAAAAATGCTCAAGTGCTTCGTTCGTACACATCGACAAGAGAAAATCATTTTTTGAGAGGTATTGCCTATCAGCATCGTATTAAAAATTGGCAATACTCCTTTTTTTTATCCTCAAACAAACAAGATGCTAATGTGGTGGATTCTTTAGAAATGGTTTCCTCAGTGAGTGATATCGGATTGCACCGAACAGAGTCGGAATTAGATAGTAAAAGACAACTCAAACATCATCTTATGGGCAGTCGTTTAGCTTTTGAAAAACGAAATTTCAAAACATCTGTTTACAGTTTGTTTCAGTCGTATGATAAAAAACGTTTAGTAGGAGAAGATACACTTTCAATGCAATGGGGCTTGGGTTGGGATTATTCCTTTACTTTGAAAAATACACATTTCTTTGGTGAATATGTAGTTCAGCAAAAAACAATTGCTTTTTTGTCTGCAATTAACACCCAATTAGCACCTGATTTGTCCTTTTCAGCTTTATATAGAAATTACGATTAAAACTATTACGATTATGAGTCTAACACCTTTGCTGAGCAATCCAACACTAGAAACGAAAGTGGACTCTATACCGCCATTAAGCTAAATTTACATAGCCGTTGGAGCTTATCTTTATACTCTGATTTTTATCACTTTCCAAAGGAAAGTTATTACAGTAGTATGCCTGTAAGGGGAGAAGATTATTTTTTGCAATTGCAGTACCGAGTCAGAAAAAAAATGGGTAATCTTGGCTAGATTTTAGTACGAAAACAAATCAAAAGACGAGGTCGATGATTATGGATTAAAAGCTGTTGATGGTCGTCAGCAACTTAAATATCTTTTACAATGGAAATACATTTTGAGTGATTTCAATTTTAAAAACAGAATTGCTTGTAATGCCATAGATAATGAAAAAGATTATCTAATGGTGCAAGAAGTAAATTATAAACCCTTAGAAAAAAGATGGGGTATCTCTTTAAGGTATTTGCTTTTTGATACACCTTCTTTTTCAAGTCGCATCTATGCTTATGAGCCTGATGTTATGTATTCTTTTTCTGTGCCTTTTCATTATGGAGAGGGACAACGTATCTCTACAGTTTTCAAGTATAAACTTCAGAAGATGACGCTAAATATTAAACTTGGACAAACCCTTTTCTATGATAATACACAGGTTAAAAGTGGTAGCGTAGAAGGTCATAAATCCACTGAAGTAAAACTAGTGCTAAAATGGATATTGTAAAAAGTTTATATTTGGGCATACTAAATACAAGCACCTATGCAAGATTATAAGTCACCTTTAGAAATGTTTTACAATTGGGAAAAAGAAACGCCCAATAAATTATATATGCGCCAACCTATCAACGGAGAGTGGCATAAATGGACTTGGTCGGAAACCGCTACAGAAGTAAGAAAGATGGCTGCTTATCTAAAATCTTTAGATTTTCCTGCTAATAGTAAAATAGCTACTCTTTCAAAAAATTGCGCTCATTGGATAATTTCCGATTTAGCCATTATGATGGCGGGTCACGTTTCTGTGCCTTTGTACCCCAATCTAAAGGCGGATAGTATAAAGCAAATTTTGGAGCATAGTGAAGCAAAATTATTATTCGTTGGTAAGTTAGACGAATTTGAAAATATGCGACCGGGTGTTCCCAAAGATTTACCATGTATAGCCTTTCCTTTTTATAGCGAAGACGGTTATCCTGTATGGAACGATTTAGTGAAAGATGTGCCGCCTATGACAGAAAATGTAGTGCGTGATCCTATGGATTTAGCGACTATTATTTATACCTCTGGTACTACAGGTATGCCTAAAGGAGTAATGCATAAATTTTATAATTTCTCTTTTGCTACTTCCAACGCTGTGCCGCTTTTAGGATTAGCAACAAAAGAGCGATTTTTCTCTTACTTGCCATTGTGCCACATTGCTGAACGTTTGTTAGTAGAAATGGGAAGTTTATACTCTGGTGGTATGGTGTCTTTTGCAGAAAGTTTGGAAACTTTTGCTCAGAATTTGGCCGATACTAAGCCAACCGCATTTTTAGGTGTGCCTCGTATTTGGACTAAATTTCAGCAAGGTATATTAGGAAAATTGCCACAGAAAAAGTTAAACGTTTTACTGTCTATTCCTTTGGTATCATCACTGATTAAGAAAAAAATTAAGACGGGTTTGGGTTTACAAGAAGCACGTAATATATTTACGGGTGCAGCGCCAACACCTGTTTCTACTTTAAAGTGGTTTGAGCGTTTAGGGATTCCTATTCAAGAAGCCTATGCCATGACGGAAAACTGTTGCTACTCTCACGTGACTTTAAATGATGGTATTCAGTTTGGTTTTGTGGGTAAGGCCTTGCCGCATTGTGATGTGAAGTTAAGTGATGAAAATGAAATCCTCATCAAGCACGTTGCTTTGATGGACGGCTACTACAAAGAAGAAAAGCAAACCCAAGATACAATCAAGGACGGTTGGTTGCACACTGGTGATGAAGGTCATATTGACGCTAATGGATATTTGAAAATCACAGGAAGAGTGAAAGATCTGTTCAAAACTTCTAAAGCAAAATATGTTGCTCCAGCACCTATTGAGATGAAGTTGTCTGCCAATAAAAATATTGAACAAGTCTGTGTGGTAGGTACAGGTTTACCACAGCCTATTGCACTTATTACATTGTCGGAATACGGTAAGTCAAGACCTCGAACAGATGTCGATGCTAGTTTGGAAACGACACTTAAAATTGTTAATCCTAAGTTTGAATCTCACGAACGTTTGAAAAAAGTTGTCGTTTTAGATAAAGAGTGGACTATAGAGAATAACCTGCTTACGCCATCTATGAAGATAAAGCGTAATGAAGTAGAACGATTGTATAAAGACAATTATACTTCATGGTATGAAAAAGAAGGCTATATCGTAAGCTAGTAATCGATTCTTGAAAACTTTTTAAAAAGCCAATTATTTTTAGTCGTATTTATGAGTGATATACTTATTTTTGCGCTTATTGTAAAAACAAGAAAATGTCTGCACAAGCAACTACCACTCTAGCCACTTTAGAACAAGCCGAAGAATTAGGCTTACGTCCTGAAGAGTTTGATAAAATAAAATCCATTTTAGGACGAACACCTAACTTTACTGAAATGAGTATTTTTTCAGTAATGTGGTCTGAACACTGTTCCTATAAAAATTCCATTACTTGGCTAAAAAAATTACCCAAAGATGGTCCTCATATGCTTGTTAAAGCAGGTGAAGAAAATGCGGGTTTGGTAGATATTGGTGACGGATTGGCTTGTGCTTTTAAGATAGAAAGTCATAACCACCCATCAGCATTAGAGCCTTATCAAGGTGCGGCAACAGGAGTAGGAGGTATCAATAGAGACATCTTTACTATGGGTGCTCGTCCCATAGCACAATTAAATTCTTTACGATTTGGTAGTATAGAATTAGACCGAACAAAATGGCTCGTTAAAGGAGTAGTAAAAGGCATCGGTGATTATGGTAATGCTTTCGGTATTCCAATAGTTGGAGGTGAAGTCTTTTTTGATGAATGTTATAACACTAACCCATTAGTTAACGCATTTTCGGCAGGAATAATGAAAGCAGATGGGTTAATTTCTGCTACTTCTTCAGGTGTTGGCAACCCCGTTTATATAGTAGGCTCAAGAACAGGTAAAGACGGTATTCATGGTGCCGCTTTTGCTTCAAAGGATATCACTGAAGATTCTGCTAATGACTTACCAGCCGTTCAAGTAGGTGACCCTTTCCAAGAAAAGTTATTGCTTGAAGCTACTTTAGAACTTGGACAAACCGATGCTATTGTAGGTATGCAAGATATGGGTGCAGCAGGGATTACTTGTTCCACTTCAGAGATGAGTGCGGCAGGAGAGCATGGTATGATTATCCACTTGGACAAAGTGCCTACACGACAAGAAAATATGAAGGATTGGGAAATTTTGCTTTCCGAATCACAAGAGCGTATGCTTATAGTTGTAGAAAAAGGAAAAGAACATATCGTTCATGAGATATATGACAAATGGGATTTGAGCTGTGAGCAGATCGGTGAAGTAACAGAAGGCGGACAACTCCAATATTACATGCATGGAGAATTAGTGGCTGATGTACCTGCTGACGATTTGGTTTTAGGCGGCGGCGCACCCGTTTATGAAAGAGAATATACAGAGCCAGCCTATTATCAAGAATTTAAAAAATTCTCAATTGATCAAGTAGAGCAACCTAAAGACTTGGTAGAAGTAGCTAAGTTTCTGACAACACATCCTAACATAGCTTCTAAAAAATGGGTATATGAGCAATACGACTCTATGGTTGGTACTATAAATATGGGTACAAATTCGCCTAAAGATGCAGGGGTAGTGAATGTCAAGGGAACGAACAAAGCTTTAGCAATGACCGTTGACTGTAATGCCAGAATGGTAAATGCTGACCCTGAGGAAGGTTGCGCTATGGCGGTAGCTGAAGCAGCTAGAAATATTGTGTGCTCAGGCGGTGTGCCATCTGCAATTACCAACTGTTTGAATTTTGGAAACCCATATAATCCAGAGGTATATTGGCAATTTGTAGGAGCTATCAAAGGAATGTCAAAAGCATGTTTGAAATTCGATACGCCAGTAACAGGAGGGAATGTGAGTTTCTACAATCAAACAGCCATTGACGGAAATGAAGTGCCAGTATTCCCAACACCAACCATTGGTATGTTAGGAGTTGTAGAAAACAAAGAACACGTCATGTCTTTGGATTTTAAAGGCAAAAGCGACTTAATCTATATGTTAGGAGAGTCCCATAACGATATCAGTAGTTCCGAATATTTAGCTTCTTACCATGCTGTTAAAGCCAGTTCTACCCCACCTTTTGACTTAGATAAAGAGTATCAGCTACAAGATTTAATCAAAAAACTTATTCGTAATAATCATATAGAATCAGCTCACGATATTGCCGATGGCGGTTTGTTTATTACACTATTAGAAAGTGCAATGCCTAAAGGTTTAGGATTTGATATTACCACAATTGCAGAGATTAGAGAAGATGCCTTTTTATTTGGCGAATCACCTTCACGAGTTGTGGTATCTGTTGCTGAAACTGCTGAAGATACCTTCTTAGATGCTCTAAAAAATACTAGCGTTCCTTTTACCTTATTAGGGCACGTTACAAAAGGCGATATTCGTATTGACGATACTTCTTTCGGAGAAGTCGCTGAGTATAAAGAGTTATTTGATAATGCTCTTGCGAAACACTTATAATTTTAGCACGTTTTCTCATTTGTTTTACTAAATTTGGCTTACTAATTAGCCTTTTATGAAAACAGAATTTAACGACTTTGGAAACCCTCAGGTAGCAAAACTCCCTGACCATCTTAGACAATTCGTTGTCAATCAAGAATATGATAATTATACGCCAGTGGATCATGCCGTTTGGCGTTACGTAATGCGTAAAAATTTAGCTTATCTGAGCCAAGTTACTGACGATTCATACCTCAAAGGCTTAGAGAAAACAGGTATCACTATCGATTCAATTCCTAATATTAAGGATATGAACTCTATTTTAGGCAAGATAGGCTGGGGTTGTGTTTGTGTAGATGGTTTTTTACCTCCTTCTTCGTTTATGGAATTTCAGGCTTACAAAGTCCTAGTTATAGCTGCCGATATTAGACAGATAGAACATATAGAATATACACCAGCACCAGACATTTTACACGAAGCTGCAGGTCATGCCCCAATTATTGCCGATCCTACTTATGCTGAATACTTAAGAATGTTTGGTGAAATAGGAAGTAAAGCGATTTCTTCCGCTAAAGATTTTGAATTATACGAAGCTATTCGACATCTATCCATAATAAAAGAAGATCCGAATACCAAAGAACAAGATATTGTACAAGCCGAAGAAGACATAGATGCTATACAGAGTAATATGGGTGAGCCTTCTGAAATGGCACAGATTAGAAACTTACACTGGTGGACTGTTGAGTATGGTTTGATAGGTGATTTGTCTGATCCTAAAATTTATGGAGCAGGCTTATTATCATCCATAGGTGAAAGTGAAAGCTGCATGAAAGACGAGGTTAGAAAAATACCTTATACTATAGATGCGGCTCAACAAGCATTTGATATTACAGAACCCCAGCCACAACTCTATGTGACTCCATCATACACACATCTCACAAAAGTTTTAGAGGAATTCGCTAATACTATGGCCCTACGTAGAGGAGGATTAGAAGGCTTACAAAAAGCCATTGCTTCAAATAATACATGTACGGTAGAGTATAGTTCTGGGTTGCAAGTGTCAGGAGTATTCAATAACGTGATATGCGATAACGATCAAATAATATACCTATCAACTTCTTCGCCAACAGCATTAGCATGGCAAAATAAAGAGTTAGTAGGGCACGATAAAAGTTATCACGCTCACGGATTTAGTTCTCCCGTTGGTAATTTGAAAAATACGTCAACACCATTAGAACAATTAAGTATTGATGAATTAACAGAATTAGGAATCGAAGCAGCTAAAGTAGTCACTCTAAATTTTGAGAGTGGAGTAGAAGTCAAAGGAAAACTCATTAATCTTCTAAAAAATAGAAAAGGCTTGAATATGATTTTGTCATTTGAAGGTTGTAGTGTAACCTATAAGGGTGAGGTATTGTTTCAGCCCGAGTGGGGAATTTACGATATGGCCTTAGGAGAATCCATAGTATCTGTGTTTTCTGGTGCTGCTGATATGGCTGTTTTTTCTAATGATAATCCATTTGTGCCAAAAGAGTTAACACATAAAATACAATATAACCAGAAGCGACTAGAATTACATAAATTATACCGTAAGGTCAGAGAGGTTAGAGAAGAGAAAGCTTCTAAGGATACTCTAACTACTGTTTGGCAAGAGTTGCAATCCCATTCTGATGACTGGCTATGTGCAGTAGAGATCTTAGAAATAAGTACTGATGAAGCTTTGAGTGATGAAATCAAATCTTTTCTTCAAAATACTTCTGCAGACGCTACCACTAAAGCTTTAATACAAGATAGTTTAACATTATTACAATGAAAGTAATTATTACAGGTGCAAGTAGAGGTATAGGTTTTGAAATGGTAAAATGTTTCTTAGCCAATGGTTGTGATGTATTAGCAATTTCTAGAAATACAGATAAGCTAAAAGAACTTGAAGGTTTAGGAGCTCAAGTTTTACCTTTTGATTTAACTGAAGATGATTTCACTCCTATTATAGGTGTTGTGAAAGCTTTTGGTCGTATTGACATACTAATAAATAACGCTGGAGCACTTGTCAACAAGCCTTTAAGTCAAATTAGTAATGAAGACATTAATCATATATATAGTGTAAATGTTTTTTCCGTCATTAAGTTGACTAGAGATTTGTTGCCATACTTCAATACAGACGCACATATTCTTAACATAAGTAGTGTAGGTGGTGTTCAGGGTAGTGTTAAATTCTCAGGCTTATCAGCTTATAGTAGTAGTAAAGGAGCAGTTAGTATTCTAACAGAATGTTTGGCTGAGGAATTCAAAGAGTCATCGTTTAGATTCAATGCTTTGGCTTTAGGGGCTGTTCAGACAGAAATGTTGCAAGAAGCTTTTCCCGGTTATCAAGCTAATGTAGGTGCTGCAGACATGGCAAACTATATCTTTAGGTTCGCTACGCAGGACGGAAAACTATATAATGGTAAGATATTAACAGTATCTTCATCAACCCCCTAATCCATAACCTTTCTTGTTTTTACACTTTTTGAGCTGCAATTAATATCAGTTTCACCTTGTTTTTCTTCGATATCCTCCTTAATATTTGTTTTTTTTCTACTTGAATATAGGTTTTTACTAGGTTAGAATGATGAATTTAGATTTAATTTAAAAAAAAAGACAAAAGGTTTGTGCGGAATGAATAAGCGAGTATATTTGCAGCCGCTTTTGAACGAAAAAGCAGAACGCCAAATAAAACGGTGTTATTAGATTTAAAATATTTGAAAAAAAATATTTAAAACAGTTTGCGGTTACTAAAAGTATTGTATATTTGCCGCCCGTTTGAATGTAAACGGAAATACAAATTGTTCTTTGATTTAATGGGATAGACGAAATTTAAACAAGAAAATTCAACGTCAATTTTTTTTAGCTTATAACGAACCAGGAATTTATACAAACTTTTATACAACGAAGAGTTTGATCCTGGCTCAGGATGAACGCTAGCGGCAGGCCTAACACATGCAAGTCGAACGGTAACAGGGATTGCTTGCAATCCGCTGACGAGTGGCGCACGGGTGCGTAACGCGTATGCAATCTGCCTATAACTGAGGGATAGCCCAGAGAAATTTGGATTAATACCTCATAATATTGTTTTTTGGCATCATTAAACAATTAAAACTTCGGTGGTTATAGATGAGCATGCGTCCTATTAGCTTGTTGGTAAGGTAACGGCTTACCAAGGCAACGATAGGTAGGGGGCCTGAAAGGGTGATCCCCCACACTGGTACTGAGACACGGACCAGACTCCTACGGGAGGCAGCAGTGAGGAATATTGCGCAATGGAGGAAACTCTGACGCAGCCATGCCGCGTGCAGGAAGACGGCCCTACGGGTTGTAAACTGCTTTTATATAGGAAGAAACCCCGATACGTGTATCGGCTTGACGGTACTATATGAATAAGGACCGGCTAACTCCGTGCCAGCAGCCGCGGTAATACGGAGGGTCCAAGCGTTATCCGGATTTATTAGGTTTAAAGGGTCCGCAGGCGGAATAATAAGTAAGTGGTGAAAGCCTACAGCTCAACTGTAGAACTGCCATTGATACTGTTATTCTTGAGTGTGGTTGAAGTGGGCGGAACATGTCATGTAGCGGTGAAATGCATAGATATGACATAGAACACCAATTGCGAAGGCAGCTCACTAAGCCATTACTGACGCTGAGGGACGAAAGCGTGGGGAGCGAACAGGATTAGATACCCTGGTAGTCCACGCCGTAAACGATGATCACTCGTTGCTAGCGATACACAGTTAGTGACCAAGCGAAAGTGTTAAGTGATCCACCTGGGAAGTACGTTCGCAAGAATGAAACTCAAAGGAATTGACGGGGGCCCGCACAAGCGGTGGAGCATGTGGTTTAATTCGATGATACGCGAGGAACCTTACCAGGGCTTAAATGCAGAATGACAGATTGGGAAACCAGTCCTTCTTCGGACATTTTGCAAGGTGCTGCATGGTTGTCGTCAGCTCGTGCCGTGAGGTGTCAGGTTAAGTCCTATAACGAGCGCAACCCCTATCATTAGTTGCCAGCGGGTAATGCCGGGAACTCTAATGAGACTGCCAGCGCAAGCTGCGAGGAAGGTGGGGATGACGTCAAATCATCACGGCCCTTACGTCCTGGGCTACACACGTGCTACAATGGTTGGGACAATGGGCAGCCACTACGCGAGTAGGAGCTAATCCTCAAACCCAATCTCAGTTCGGATCGGAGTCTGCAACTCGACTCCGTGAAGCTGGAATCGCTAGTAATCAGATATCAGCAATGATCTGGTGAATACGTTCCCGGGCCTTGTACACACCGCCCGTCAAGCCATGGAAGCTGGGGGTGCCTGAAGTCGGTAACCGTAAGGAACTGCCTAGGGTAAAACTAGTAACTGGGGCTAAGTCGTAACAAGGTAGCCGTACCGGAAGGTGTGGCTGGAACACCTCCTTTTTAGAGTTGGTTTGTTATAAACCTAAACGACGCTGAATACTTGTTTAAATGTCTATCCCTTTATTAACATATTTTTCCCACTGAAGTCTCGTAGCTCAGCTGGTTAGAGCGCTACACTGATAATGTAGAGGTCGGCAGTTCGAGTCTGCCCGAGACTACTAACGTAGTACTTCAGACGATTTTTGGGATACCTACGTTAAGAAGGTATTCTTTGTGGTAACTACACTGGGGGGATTAGCTCAGCTGGCTAGAGCGCCTGCCTTGCACGCAGGAGGTCATCGGTTCGACTCCGATATTCTCCACCATTTCCAATTAGGAAAAATGTTCTTTGATGTATTGTAAATAGAAAGAAAACAATTAAGTTTATAAGTAAATTAATAACGATCACAAAAAGTAATTAAGGGCGCATGGCGGATGCCTTGGCTCTCAGAGGCGATGAAGGACGCGATAAGCTGCGATAAGCTTCGGTGAGGTGCAAATAACCTTTGATCCGAAGATTTCCGAATGGGACAACCTAGCAGTTTGAAGAACTGTTATCCTTTTAAGGAAGCCAACCCGGTGAACTGAAACATCTAAGTAACCGGAGGAAAAGAAAACAATTAGTGATTCCCTTAGTAGCGGCGAGCGAACGGGGAACAGCCCAAACCATCATTGTTCCGGCAATGTTGGGGTTGTAGGACCACGTTGTAAGAGTTATAATTGAAGTGGAAGCATCTGGAAAGTTGCATCATAGAGGGTGATAGTCCCGTACACGTAAGATTATAATTTTTTAGTGGTATCCTGAGTAGGGCGGGACATGTGAAATCCTGTCTGAATCTGCCAGAACCATCTGGTAAGGCTAAATACTACTGAGAGACCGATAGCGAACAAGTACCGTGAGGGAAAGGTGAAAAGTACCCCGAACAGGGGAGTGAAATAGAACCTGAAACCGTGCGCTTACAAGCGGTAGGAGCCCTTAGGGGTGACTGCGTGCCTTTTGCATAATGATCCTACGAGTTACTCCTCACTAGCAAGGTTAAGAGTCTTGAGGCTCGCAGCCGAAGCGAAAGCAAGTCTGAATAGGGCGTACAGTTAGTGGGGGTAGACGCGAAACTTGGTGATCTACCCATGGGCAGGTTGAAGCTCCGTTAACCCGGAGTGGAGGACCGAACCGCCAGACGTTGAAAAGTCTTCGGATGACCTGTGGGTAGGGGTGAAAGGCCAATCAAACCAAGAGATAGCTCGTACTC